>NZ_JBEXCV010000018.1:0-85139 GCF_040605455.1 Embleya sp. NPDC005575
TCGAACAAGGACGTGTGGGTGAGGAGTGTGCCGTCGGTGGTGTAGACGTCGGCGCAGACGGGCGTCGGCCCCGCCGCCGCGCCCGACACCCACCAAGTACCCGCCGACCAGGCCCGCCCCGACCAGGGTCAGGCCGTCCCGGTCCGGGCCGACCCTGGTCGCCGACAACAAGGAGTTCCGCGCCGACGACACCAAGATCGGCTTCAAATGCGACAACGGCGCCCGCAAGTGGTGCGAGAACCCGACCGTCACCGTGCCCAGCGCACTGGCCGCACCGATGATGCCGCCCGGCTCCACCGCCGAGTGCACCGACATCAAGGGCAGGAACGGCTCGCACTACACGCTGTGCCGGCGCTGACCTGCGAGCCTGACGGTCGAAGTCCCGTCCGCCGCCAGGGCGTGTCGTCCGGTGCCGTACCTCGACGCGCCGCCGAGGGAACTCGCCCGCGTAGCGGTTCGCTTCGGCTGCTTTTCCGGCGCGGCGAGCGCAGCGAGGAGCCCACAGGGCGAATGCGGTGCCAGGCGACCCGGACCCGCCGAGATCCGCCGGACCGGGCTACCCCACCGCGCCCGCGGTGCCCGCCCACGGGGCCGCCGCCTCCAGTTGGCCCGCGAGCCGGAACAGCGTGCTCTCGTCGCCGTAGCGGCCGGCGAACTGCACCCCCAGCGGCAGCCCGTCCGAGGTGCGCCCCAGCGGCACCGACATGGCCGGCTGCCCGGTCACGTTGAACAGGCTGGTGAACGCGGCCATCCCGCGCATCCCGCGCAGCGCGGCCATCGGATCGCGGTTGGGGTCCAACTCGCCCAGCAGCGGCGGCACCACCGCCATCGTCGGGGTCAGCAGCACGTCGAAGCGCCCGGTCAGCCGGGTCACCGCCCGCCCGATCGCGTGCATCTTGTCGATCGCGGCCAGGTAGCGCGCCAGCGACAACCCGCGGCCCTTGTCCACGATCAGCCGGGTGGCCCCGTCCAGATCGTCCGCCTGAAGTTCGCGCCCCAACTCGGCCAGGCGCAGGTCCACCATGCGCGCCATGTGCGCGGCACTGATCGGCGCGATCACCTCGCCCGGCCGGGCCAGCGTGTCCGGCCAGGTCACCGGCTCCACGTCGTGCCCCAGTGCGACACACAACGCGGCGGCCTCCTCGGCGACCCGCACACACTCGCGGTCCACCACCACGTCCGCGTCCACCGGCGCCAGGATCAGCCCGATTCGCAGCCGCCCCGGATCCGCGCCCACCTCGCCGGCGTACGGGCCCACCGGCGGCGGCGCGTGATACGGGTCGCCCGGCTCAGGGGTGCCGGTGACGTCGAGCAGCGTCGCGCTGTCGCGCACCGTGCGGGTGACCGCGTGCGCGACCGCGAGACCGGCCCACGACTCGCCGTGCTCGGGCCCGGAAGTGACCCGGCCGCGGCTCGGCTTGAGCCCGAACACCCCGCAGCACGCGGCCGGGATCCGGATCGAGCCACCGCCGTCGGTGGCGTGCGCGACCGGCACCATGCCCACCGCGACCGCCGCCGCCGACCCGCCGCTGGAGCCGCCCGTGCTGCGGGCGCGATGCCAGGGATTGTGCGCGGGACCGAACAGGCCGGACTCGGTGCTCGTACCGAGCCCGAACTCGGGGGTGTTGGTCTTGCCCACGATCAGCACACCGGCCGCACGCAACCGGGTCACCAGCGTGCTGTCGCGCGCCGCGACCGCTCCGGCGAACAACCGCGACCCGTTGCTCGTGACCATCCCGGCCACGTCGCATTCGAGGTCCTTGATCAGATACGGCACGCCCGCGAGCACCCCGGGCAACAACCCGGCGACCGCGGCCCGGGCCTGCTCCTCGCACAACGCGACCACCGCCCCCAGGGCCGGCTCGCGCTCCTTGATCGCCTCGAAGGTGACGTCGAGCACCTGGTCCGCCGTCACCTCGCCGCGGGCGATCAGGCCCGCGAGCCCGGTGGCGTCATAGGACTGATACTCGTCGATCCGCACGGCACGACCTCCAGCGCTGGTGAACACGTCCGCCCCGCACCGTACGCGACGGTTGCCCGGCGCCGTGCGCCCCGTGGGCGGATCGGCAAAATCCGGCGCGCGCACCGCGATCGGCACCGCGCCGGCCAACGGCAGGTGCCCCCGCGTCGCCCGCTCAGCCCACCGACGAATACGCGACCACGCCTCGGCGCAGCCCCTCGACCGCCTTGCGCGCGGTGCCGCCGACCTTGCTGTCGTCGGGGGCCGCGGCCGCGATCTGGCCGAGTACGTCGACGAGTTGCTTGATCCAGCGGACGAAGTCACCGGCCGGCAGGTCGGCTTCGCCGAGCACCGCGTCCAGGCTCAGCCCCGAGGCCCACGAGTACGCCGTCCAGGCGAAGCCCAGGTCCGGCTCGCGCAGGAAGTCGAGGTGGTGCTGCCCCTCCAGCGCGTCCAGGTGGCCCCACAGCCGCACCATGTCGGCCAGCGCGGCGTGCGCCGCACCACCGGGCAGCTTGGGCGCCATCGCGTCGTCCGGCTGCCGCGACTCGTACACCAGCGCGGAGGCGCACGCGGCCAGCTCGGCCGGGGTCAGCTCCTCCCACAGGCCCTCGCGCAGGCACTCGGCGGTGAGCAGGTCCAACTCGGCGTAGATCCGCGCGAGGCGGCGTCCGTCCTCGGTGACCGTGTCACCCTCGAGGTAGTCCAGGTCGGTGAGCATCGCGCAGACCCGGTCGAAGGTGCGCGCGATGGTGTGGGTACGGCCCTTCATCCGGCTCTCGATCACCTGGGTGTCGCGCAACAGCCGGTAGTAGCGCTCGGCCCAGCGCGCATGCTCCTCGCGGTCGTCGCAGCCGTGGCACGGGTGCTGCCGGATGGTCTGCCGCAGCCGGGTGATCTCCGGGTCGTCGGCCGCCGGCGAGCGCTGCTTGCGGGCTCGCGGCTGGTCCACGTGGCCGGCCTTGCTGCGCAGCGAGGACGCCAGGTCGCGGCGGGACTGCGGATTGCGCGCGTTGAACGAGCGCGGGATGCGCAGCCGGTCGATCACGGCGACCGGCACGGGGAAGTCGATCCCGGCCAGTCGGCGGGCCTGCCGGTCCGAGGTGAGCACGAACGGGCGCGGCCCCTCCGGTCCCTGATCGGTGCCCGGGTCCAGGACCACCGCAAGGCCCGCGTACTTGCCGGTGGGCACCACGATGATGTCGCCGGCCCTGAGCTTCTCCAGCGACGCGGCGGCCTGGGCCCGGCGCTGCGAGGCGCCCTCGCGGGCCAGCTCGGTCTCGCGGTCCTTGAGCGCGCGGCGCAGGTGCCCGTACTCGGCGAAGTCGCCCAGGTGGCACGTCATCGCCTCGTGGTAGCCGGCCAGCCCCTCCTCGTTGCGCTGCACCTGGCGGGTCAGCCCGACCACCGAACGGTCCGCCTGGAACTGCGCGAACGAGGTCTCCAGGAGCTCGCGCGAGCGGTGTCGACCGACCTGGCCGACCAGGTTGACCGCCATGTTGTAGGACGGCTTGAAGGACGAGCGCAGCGGATAGGTGCGGGTGCCCGCGAGCCCGGCCAGGTGGCCGGCGTCGAAGCCCTGGTGCCACAGCACCACCGCGTGACCCTCCACGTCGATGCCGCGGCGCCCGGCGCGCCCGGTGAGCTGGGTGTACTCGCCGGCGGTCAGGTCGGCGTGCGTCTCGCCGTTCCACTTGACCAGCTTCTCCAGTACCACCGAGCGGGCGGGCATGTTGATACCCAGCGCCAGCGTCTCGGTCGCGAACACCGCCTTGACCAGGCCCTTGACGAACAGTTCCTCGACGACCTCCTTGAAGGTCGGCAACATGCCCGCGTGGTGCGCGGCGATCCCGCGCTGGAGCGCCTCCAGCCACGAGTGGTAGCCCAGCACGTGCCGGTCCTCTTCCGGAATCCCGGTGGTACGCGCCTCCACGATCGCGCGCACCTCGGCCCGCTCCGCCTCGCCGTTGAGCCGCAGGCCCGCGTGCAGGCATTGCTGGACGGCCGCCTCGCAGCCCTTGCGGCTGAAGATGAAGGTGATCGCGGGCAGCAGGCCCTCGGCGTCGAGCCGGTCGATCACCTCGGCGCGGCTGGGTGTCCAGATCCGGCTGCGCACCGGCCGGGTCTCCTGGCCGCGGTTGCGCCGGTAACGGTCCTGCGGTCGGCCCGTCCGCTCGCTCTCCATCCGGCCCAGCCGGATCAGCTCGGGGTTGACCTCGGTGTGGTTCTCGTCGGTGAACAGGTCGTAGGTGCGGTTGCCCGCGATCACGTGCTGCCACAGCGGCACCGGGCGGTGCTCGGAGACCACGACCGCGGTGTCGCCGCGCACGGTGCCCAGCCAGTCGCCGAACTCCTCGGCGTTGCTGACGGTCGCCGAGAGCGAGACCAGCGTGACCGATTCGGAAAGGTGGATGATCACCTCCTCCCACACCGCGCCGCGGAAGCGGTCGGAGAGGTAGTGCACCTCGTCCATCACGACGTAGCCCAGGCCGTTCAACGCGTTCGAGGACGCGTAGAGCATGTTCCGCAGCACCTCGGTGGTCATCACGATCACCGGGGCGTCGCTGTTGACCGAGTTGTCCCCGGTGAGCAGGCCCACGTTCGCCGCACCGTAGAGCTTCTGGAAGTCGGCGAACTTCTGGTTCGACAGCGCCTTGATGGGTGTCGTGTAGAAGCACTTGCGACCCTGTTCGAGCGCGAGGTGCACGGCGAACTCGCCGACCACCGTCTTGCCCGAACCGGTCGGCGCCGCGACCAGGACCCCCTTGCCGCTTTCCAGCGCGCGGCACGCCTCGACCTGGAAGGGATCGAGGCCGAAGGGGTACTGCTCGCGGAACGCGTGCAGACTCGTCCGTTCGTCGGCGGCCCGGCGGCGCGAGGCCGCGTAGCGCTCGGCGGGGGACATCTGGGTGTCGCGGTCCGTGCCGCGTGAAGGATCGAGAGGCATCTCGTCAAGCAGACTACCGGCCGGGACCGACGGCTGTGATCACCTTTTTTCGATCATGACACGCAGTTCGATCACGACACGCAGCGCGATCCAGGCGGCGCGGCTCGATCCAGGCGTGCGGCTCGGTCCAGGCCCCCGGGCTCGATCCAGGGCCGTCACGGGAGGCCGCCTGATCGCCGGCGTCGCTCAGTCGCGCGGCGCGGGAGTCAGGACCCGGACCGCGTCGGGTACGCAGTCCGCGGTCAGCGGCAGCGCGCCCAGTCGCTCGCCGTCCGCCCACCCGCTGAGCCCGCGCGCACTCAGCGACACGGTCGCGGCGCGGTACACGGTGACCAGCGGGTGGCTCACATGCCTCCCGCTGTAGACCTTGGGGAACACCCGCAACAACTCCGCCCGCCCGCAGCCGGCCACCACGGTGACGTCGAACAGGCCGTCGGTGGGGTCGGCGTCCGGACACATCCGCATGCCGCCGCCGTAGGAGCGGCCGTTGCCCACCGCGATCAGGGTGGCCTCGACGTCGAACGGTTTGCCGTCCAGTTCCAGCTCGTAGGCGATCGGCTTCAGTGCGCCCAGCTCGCCCAGCAACGCGGCGTTGTAGCGGGTCCGCCCGCGCGCCCAAGTCATCCGGTTGGCACGCTCGTTGACCCGCGAATCGAAGCCGGTACACAAAATGGTGCCGAACCAGCGCTCACCCGCCCGGCCCAGGTCCACCGGCCGCGCATGCAGGTCGGCCACCACGCGCGCGGCGGCGGCCACGTCGCCCAGCGGCAGGTCCAAGGCCCGCGCGAAGTCGTTGCCGGAACCGATCGGCACCACGCCCAGCGGCGTACCGGTGCCCGCCACCGCCTGCAGTGCGGCCGCCACCGTGCCGTCACCGCCGACCGCGACCACGGCATCCACCCCGCGGCGCACCACCGCGCGCAGTCGGTCGATCCCCTCCGCGGCGCCGGGGGCGGACACCTGATGCGGTGTCAGCCCCCGCTCGCGAAGCAGATCGGCGGCGACGGACGCCGCTTTCAGGCCCCGACCACGACCCGCGGTGGGGTTGACGAATACTGCTATCTCCCGAGACACAAGGCGCGAGATTAGCCCACCGGGCCTCAGGTGATGTCGTCCACCCTGGCGGCGGGGCCCGGGTCCGGGTCGTCCGTGACGGTACTCGGGCGCTCGACCGGGCGCACCGAGGTGTCCAGGACCGACGCCTCGTCGTCGTCGAGGTCGGCACCGAACACTTCCGCGTGCCGTTTGCCGCGCCGGCGGTCGTTGAGCCACGCCACGATCAGCGCGATCCCGTACAGGATCGTGATCGGGATGGACAGCAGGATCATCGTCAGCGGATCGGTGGTGGGGGTGGCCACCGCGCCGAAGACGAAGATGCCCATCACCACCCAGCGCCACCAGCTCGCGAGTTGCTTCGCGGTGACGATTCCGCCGAAGTTCAGCATGATCAGCACGAGCGGCAGCTCGCACGCGATGCCGAACACCACGACCATGCGGATGACGAAGTTGAGGTAGTCGTCCAGCTGGATCTGGTTGCTGGCGTCCGAGAGCGTGAAGTCCAGGAGCACCTGCAGGGCGTGCGGCAGGATCCAGTACGAGAAGTAGGCACCGCCCAGGAACAGCGGCACACCCACGCCGACGAAGGCCAGCGAGTACTTCTTCTCGTGCTTGTGCAGCCCCGGCGCCAGGAAGGCCCACATCTGGTAGAGCCAGATCGGTGAGGCCGCGATGATGCCGGTGGCCAGCGAGATCTTCAGGGCCATCGAGAACGGCGAGAGCACGCCCTGTTGCACCAGGACACCCTGGCCGCACTTGGTGACGCCGGTGCCCTTGACGTTCTTGAGGTCGCAGACGGGATCGACCAGGAAGGCGCCGATGTCCTCGTAGAAGAACGCGGCGACGATGGTCACGACGATGATGGCCAGGAGCGCCTTGACGAGACGATTGCGCAGCTCGCGCAAGTGCTCCATCAGGGGCATGCGCCCCTCGGCGTCCTTGATCTTCTTCTCTTTCGGGCCGGACTCTTGTCCGCGCCCTGCCTTGTCAAGCACCTTGAGGGCCGACTCCTAAACGGCGCGCGCGGATTCAGCGACGGTTGTGGTCGGGCTCGCCGACCGGCCGCGCCTCGCTCACGTCGCCCGGAGCCGCCTGGATGGTGCGCGGCGGCGCCTCGGTGGTCTTGGCGGTCTTGTCGGACGCGGGGGCCTCGGCCGTCCCGTCCTCCTTCATCGCCTTGGTCTCGCTCTTGAGGATGCGCAGCGAACGGCCCAGCGCACGCGCCGTGTCCGGCAGACGCTTGGCGCCGAACAGCAGCACGACGACAACCAGGATCAGGATGATCTCGGGCCAACCGAGCTTGCCAAACATAGTCAGTACCTCATTGCCGGGGCCGGGGGGTTATGGGTTCGATCGTACGCCGGTGCGTGTGACACACGTGCAACGCAATGGTGGCGAACAACTGCACCGGACGTAACCCCCAGGTGTCACGTATACGGATCACTGTCGGTGAGGGGCCGCGGAGCGGGCGCGCGGTACGGAATCGCGCCGCAGGGACGGGCCACCGGCCGCATCCAGGTCGGCTGCGGCCGCGGACAGCCGGGTCGAGGCGTCCGCGACGGTTGCTCCGAGGTGACGCACGTCACCGAACAATCGCCAGGCGAACCAGCCGATGACGCCGAGTCCGGCGAGGACGAGCACGAGGAAGACGAGGACCCACGGCAACATGCGGCGACCCTAACAGCCGCGCATCCGTCGCCGCGCGCCCCAGTTCAGCGGGCGACCTGCATCGAGGACACCCCGCCGTCGGTGAGCAGTTCGACGATCCGCTCGCCGGCCGGCCGGCGCACCGAGTCGGCGCAGGTGGGACAACGAAACAGATAGAAGGACTTGTTCGGTCGGACCACCAGCCGTAGCTGATCCGCCGTCAGCTCGACGCGTCCGCAAACCGGGCAGCGCGCCGTGAACGTCGACACCGTGGGCCTCCTCGCAATCTCGGGAAGGTTGTCGTCGGTGGTACCGGAGGTGCCGCTGGGCCGCGGTCGGGGGCATGTGCCGCTTTTGGACAGTCGCCTCCGAGCGCGGCGAATCAGCCGGCCTGGTCCGCGTAGGCCGCGAGTGCGGCCGAGGCGGTCCGTCGTACATCGTCCACGAGCTCGGGCGGCGAGATCACCCTGCCGTGCCCGCCCAGACGCAGCGCGAGCCGCCGGATCCCGGCGGGGTCGGGCGTGCGCAGGGTCAACCGCAGGCCGCCGTCGGCCAGCTCCTCGACCTTGTCGTAGCGGTAGTACTCCGTGACCCAGCGCCCGCCGGGTCCCAGTTCGAGCACCACCTCGATGCCGTCGGCCGCGGTCGGCGCGAAGCCGTCCGCGAGGTCCAGCGGCTCGACCGGCTGCGGCTCGGACGCCTCGTCGAGCAGTACCGCCTCGGCGACCCGGTCCAGCCGGAACAACCGGCGGCCCTCGGCCTGTCGGCACCACGCCACCAGATAGGTGTGCCCGTCGACCAGGACCAGCCGGATCGGGTCCACCTCGCGTTCGGTGATCTCGTCCCGACGCGGCACGTAGTAACGCAGCCGCAACCGGCGCTTCTCGCTCACCGCGCGGTCCATCGTGGCGAAGGCGGACTCCTGGGCGGCGTCGTCGCCCTCGAACTCGACCGTGACCCCCTCCGCGGCCCGTGCGGCCTCGCCGGCGGCGTCCTCCAGCTTGGCGGTCACCCGACCCAGCGCGACCTTGTCCCGCTCGCGCAGCCCGGACAGGCCCGCCAGCGCGCGCAGCGCCACCAGCAGGGCCAGCGCCTCGTGCGGGGCAAGGCGCACCGGGCGCACCGGGGCGTCGGCGTTGTCCAGGAACACCCGGCCCTCGAAGTCGACGTGCGGCTCCAGCAGGTCGTCGGCCATGAAGCTGGTGCCGCACATGTGCAGCGTGCCCAGGTCCGCCTCGACCTGCGCGACCGGCAGGCCGAACGCGCGCGCGACGTCGTCCAGATGCGTGCCTGGCCGCTCGCGCAGGTAGGCCACCAGCGACAACAGCCGCCGAGTGTCGTCGATCGCGTTGCTCATCCGACCTTCACCTGTCCCGTCGCCTCTCCGGCGGCCTCGCGCAGTTGCGCGACCACGGCGGCGCGCAGATGGGGCGGCTCCAGCACGACCACGTCGGGGCCGAACTCGGCGAGCCAGTGGTGCAGTCCGTGCCCGTGGCTCAGCTCCAACTCGTCCCAGCCGTCGCCGGCCGGCACCGCCGCGCTCGCCCGGGCGCGCAGCGGGAACCCGGCGCCGGTGCGCACCCGGATCCGGGCGATGCCCTCGCCGCCCTCGCCGGCGAAGCGCGCGACCTGGCCGCGTACGTCCACCTTCTCCGGCACCTCGGCCCGGAACGCTTCCTTGAGCGGCTTCGGCTTGGGCTTGTCGGCGATCCGGTCGAGTCGGAACACCCGCTGCTCCTGCCGGTCCCGGGAGAAGCCCACCAGATACCACCGGCCGCGCCAGCAGCTCATCCCCCACGGCTCGACCACCCGAGGCGTGGCCTCGGCGGCGCCGGAGCGGCGATAGGCGAACTGGATCGGACGGCGGGTGCGCAACGCGTCCAACAGCGGCCCGAAGGCGGGTTCGCGAGCGGTCACCCGGGGCTCGACGCTGGTCAGCGGCGCCGAATCGATCTCGACGCCGGCGGCCTTGAGTTTGTACAGCGCGCCGGTCGCGGCTCCGGCCAGCGCGGACTGCTGCCAGGCGCCGGCAGCCAGCGCGAGCGCGGCCGCCTCCTCCGGGTCCAGTTCCACCGGCGGCAGCGCGTTCTTCTCGGGGCGGATCCGGTAGCCGTCGGCCGACTCGATCAGCGGGTCGTTGGCCCCGGTCTCGACGATGAAACCGAGCTCGCGTACGTCGTCCTTGTCCCGCTCGAACATGCGGTCGAAGGCTTCGTCGGACGTGCACAGGCGATACGACTCGATCGACTGCCGCAGCTCTTCCTTCGTGACGTAGCGACGGGCGGCGAGCAGACACATCACCAGGCTCACCAACCGCTCCTGCTTCGGAATCGCCATCAGATCCCAGCCCCTCCCACAAAGCGCAGCCCCGACCGTACCGCGTTCGGCGCATCGGTTGGTCCCGGCCGTCGATCTCGTCCTCCGGTTCGCCCGACGGCCCCGGCGGCGTTAGGCTGCCGGACCGTGATCACCTGGCGACGCGGCGAAGTGACGGCGATCCGACGGGCCTGGCGCGGGGCGGTCGAGCTGACCGTGGCCGTACCGAAGCCCGCCCCCGCACGGGAGTTGCGCGCGATCGCCTACCCGCACCTGACCGGCACCCCGGTGGTCGGCGACACCGTATTGCTCAACACCACCGCGCAGGACATGGGCCTGGGCACCGGCGGCTACGCGCTGGTCGTGGCGCTGCCGGATCGACTGCCCGCGGACCCGCCGCCGGGACCGGGGCATGTGGTCAAGGCCCGGTACACCCCGATGCAGGCGGTCGTGCTCGGCGTGGACGAGCAGGACTCGCCGCACCACGCGACGCTGCGCGACGCGGACTCGCTGGACGGCATGCCGGTGGTGGTCGCCGACCTGCACTCCGCGCTGCCCGCGATCTGCGCCGGCATCCGCGCCGCGCGGGCGAACGCGCGCGTGGTGTACGTGATGACCGACGGCGGCACGCTGCCGCTGTGGTTCTCGATGACGGTGCACACGCTGCGCGAAAACGGGTGGCTGACGGGCTCGGTGACGGTGGGGCAGGCGCTCGGCGGCGACCTGGAGGCGGTCACCCTGCACACCGGCCTGCTCGCGGCCCGGCACGTCCAGGGCGCGGATCTGGCGATCGTCGCGCAGGGGCCGGGCAATCTGGGCACGGGCACGCCGTGGGGCTTCTCCGGCGTCGCGGCGGGCGAGGCGATCAACGCGATCGCCGCACTCGGCGGCCGGCCGGTGGCCTCGCTGCGGATCTCCGACGCGGACGGGCGCGAACGCCATCAAGGCGTCTCGCACCACTGCCTGACCGCGTACGGCCGGGTCGCGCTGGCCCGGGCCGACGTGATCGTGCCCACGCTGCCGCAGCCGCTGGCGCGGCGGGTCGCGGCGGACGTCGAGCCGCTGCGGGTCGGGCACGACGTGCACACGGTGTCCGTCGACGGCCTCGACGCCGCGCTGCGCACGAGTCCCGCCCGGCTGTCCACGATGGGCCGCGGCCTCGACGCGGACCACGCCTACTTCCTCGCCGCCGCCGCCGCAGGCCGCTTCGCGGCAGACCTGCTCCCAAACTGACCCAACCCGTCCACAACGCCGACGGGAAGCCAAACAATCCACCCCGCCCGGCCGAAGCCTGAGGACAAACGAACCAGACCAACCACCCCAGCCCATCCAGCCGACCACCCAGCCCGTCCGGGCGACCACCCAGCCCGTCCGGCGTTTGAGGACAAACGAACCAGGCCAACCGCCCCAGCCCGTCCAGCCGACCACCCAGCCCATCCGACCGACCACCCAGCCCGTCCGGCGTTTGAGGACCAGCAAAACGGCCCCGATCCGCGCGGGAGGCGCGAACCGGGGCCGAGTGAAAGCGACTAGCCGACCTTCATCAGGTCGACCACGAAGATCAGCGTCTCACCGGGCGCGATCGCGCCGGGCGCGCCGCGGTCGCCGTAGGCCTGGTGCGGCGGGATGACCAGCTTGCGCCGACCGCCGACCTTCATGCCCTGCACACCCTTGTCCCAGCCCTCGATGACCTGGCCCACACCGAGCCGGAAGTCGAGCGGGGAGTTTCGGTTCCAGGACGCGTCGAACTCCTCGCCGGACGAGAAGGCGACACCGACGTAGTGCACGCTGACGTTCTGACCCGCCTGGGCCACCGGGCCGTCGCCCTCCCAGATCTCGGTGATCTCCAGGTCGGCGGGCACGCCGCCATCGGGGAAGTCGATCTCGGGCTTCGTAAGCTCGCTCACAGCTTTATCCGTATCCGTTCGAGTGCTGAATGCGGGTCCAACGTACCGGGCCGGTCGCCCGATCCGGTCATTCGACGGGCCGTCAGGCGGCCGTGCCGCCAAGCGCGTCGACGATGTCGACGACGAACACGAGCGGCGAGTTGGCCGGAATGGTCGGCGGCTTGCCCTCGGCGCCGTACCCCTTGTCGGCGGGCAGCACCAGCAGCACGCGGCTGCCGACCTTCTGGCCCACCAGACCCTCGTCCCAGCCGGTCACGACCTGGCCGACACCGATCTTGAACGCGGTCGCGCCGCCGTGGTCCCACGACGAGTCGAACTTGGTGCCCTTGTCGAACAAGGCGCCGGTGTACTGGGCGACCAGCGTCTGGCCCTTCTGGACCACCGGACCGGTGCCCTCGATCAGCGGCTGCACGATCAGCTTGGTCGGCGCGGCGGTGCCCGGCGGGATGGTGATCTCCGCGGCCTTGCCGGACTCGACCTTGGCGACGGGCAGGCCGGCCGGCGGCGTCACCGCGGCACCCTTGGCCTCCGCCTTGGCGTCGATCGTCTTGGTCGACTTCAGGTCCAGCATCAGCACGACGGCCTGCTTTTCCTGGGTGACCTTGGTCGGCACCACCACGAGCATCCGGGTACCGGTCTTCTTGCCGATTATCCCCTGCCCGATCTCCTTCAGGAGTTCCTGGCTGCCGGCCTGGAAGACCTCGGGCGTCTTGCTGTCGTAGGAGTTGCCCGCATCCGTGCCGTCCCAATTCTTGCCGACGGTGTCCGCGACGACGTAGTCATCCTTCTTGATCACGTCACCGGTGCCCTCGATGAGGATCGTGGACGTCGTCTTGTCACCCGACTTCCCCTTGGGGATCTTGATGTCCGGCTTCTGCCCGAAGGCTCCGGTCACGACCGGTTTAACGGTTTTTCCTCCGTCGTCATCGCCGCACGCGACCGCGGTGAAGGCCAGTGCGGGGACCAGAAGGAGCGCAGCGAGACGGCGCACGATGTTCCTCTGCTGAGATGGACAAGGACCGGGACACTCTATGGGGTCCGGTTGTGAGGACGACGTGAAGACGACAACCGCGTTCAGGCGACCTCGCGACCGGGCCGCTTGAGCCGCGCGGCCCACCGCCCGTCCTCGCTGCGCACCGACAGCGGGATGCCGAAGCACTCGCTCAGGTTGGCGTCCGTCATCACCTCGCGGGCCGGCCCGGCGGCCACGGTCGCGCCGCGGCGCAGCAGCAGCGCGTGGGTCACCGCGCTGGGCAGTTCCTCCAGGTGGTGGGTGACGATCACCAGGGTCAGCCGCGGAAACTCGCGGGTCAGCGAGTCGATCGCCTCCAGGAGTTCCTCGCGGCTGGGCAGGTCCAGCGCATTGGCCGGCTCGTCCAGGAGCAGCAGTCGCGGATCGGGCATCAGCGCGCGGGCGATCCGGGCCCGGCCGCGCTCCCCCTGCGAGCACACCGCGATCTTGCGCTTCGCCGGCCGCTCCAGGCCCAGCAGCGCGATCAGCTCGGCGGCCCGGCCCCGCTCGGCCGGCCCGTACTTGCCGTACAGCGGCTGCACCGTGCCGCTCGCCCCGGTGAGCACGTAGTCGGTCACCGTCAGGTATTCGGGGATGCGCAGCGCCGCGTTGACCGCGCCCACCTGGGCGCGCACCTCGCGCACGTCCACCCGGCCCAGCCGCTTGCCCAGCACGGTCACCGAGCCGTTGCCGGGAAAGCGCAGTGCGCCCGCGAGTGCCAGGATCGTGCTCTTGCCCGCGCCGTTGTGTCCCAGCAGCGCCCAGCGCTCGCCCTCGCGGACCGTCCAGTCCACGCCGACGAGCATGTCCGTGCGCCCGCCGGGCCCGTGCGCCCACACATCCACCGCGTCGAGTTCGAAGACCGGTGGAGCGATGTCCCATGTAGGTGTATCGACCATCGAGCCAGCATGCCACTCGCCCGCCCGCTCCCGGCGTCGGGAGGGGGCGGGCGACGGCTTCGTCTCACATGCCGGCCGGCACGGGTCGAGAACGCCGGTCGACGATCACCGTCGGTGATCACATGCGGATTGTGGCCTGCGGGTGCCGGTGTGCCGGCGAGTCCCCTGCCGGGCGACTCTCATGCCGGGCGACTCACATGCTGGCGATCAACTTCTCCACCCGGTCGTCCACCGATCGGAAGGGGTCCTTGCACAGCACGGTGCGCTGTGCCTGGTCATTGAGCTTGAGATGCACCCAGTCGACGGTGAAGTCGCGCCGCTGCTCCTGGGCCTTCTTGATGAACTCGCCGCGCAGTCGCGCCCGAGTGGTCTGCGGCGGCAGCGATTTCGCCTCGAAGATCTTCAGATCGTTGCCGATCCGGTCGATCTGCCCGCGTCTCTCCATCAGGTAGTAGAGACCGCGGCGCCGGTGGATGTCGTGGTAGGCGAGGTCGATCTGGGCGACCCTCGGCGAGGACATGGGCAGGTTGTGCTTGGCCCGGTACCGCTCGATCAGCTGGTACTTGATCACCCAGTCGATCTCACGCCCGACCAGGTCCAGATTGCCGGAGTCGATCGCGTCGAGCGTGCGCTCCCACAGATCGAGCACCTTCTCCACGGTGCCGGTGCGGATGCCCCGGCGATCCGCGAACTCCTGGGCCTTGGTCAGGTATTCCCGCTGGATGTCCAGCGCGCTGGCCTCGCGGCCGTTGGCGAGCCGGACCTTGCGCGAGCCGGTCATGTCGTGGCTGACCTCGCGGATCGCCCGGATCGGGTTCTCCAGAGTCAGGTCCCGCATGACGATCCCGGCCTCGATCATCCGCAGCACCAGATCGGTGGAACCGACCTTGAGCAGCGTGGTGGGCTCGGCCATGTTGGAGTCGCCGACGATCACATGCAGCCGCCGATAGCGCTCGGCGTCGGCATGCGGTTCGTCGCGCGTGTTGATTATCGGACGGGAACGGGTCGTGGCCGAACTGACGCCTTCCCAAATGTGCTCGGCACGCTGGCTGACGCAGTACACCGCACCACGCGGCGTCTGCAGCACCTTGCCCGCGCCGCACAACATCTGACGGGTCACCAGGAACGGGATGAGCACATCGGCGAGCCGGGAGAATTCCCCGTGCCGCGCCACCAGATAGTTCTCGTGGCAACCGTAGGAGTTGCCGGCGGAATCGGTGTTGTTCTTGAAGAGATACACGTCACCCGCGATGCCCTCTTCGTGCAGCCGCCGTTCGGCGTCGACGAGGAGGCCTTCGAGAATGCGCTCACCGGCCTTGTCGTGCACGACAAGTTCCGGCACCGAGTCGCACTCGGGCGTCGCGTATTCGGGGTGGCTGCCCACGTCCAGATACAGCCGGGCCCCATTGCGTAGGAAGACATTGCTGCTTCGGCCCCACGAAACGACTCGGCGGAAGAGGTAGCGCGCCACCTCGTCCGGGGAGAGCCTGCGCTGCCCCCGGAACGTACAGGTGACGCCGTACTCGTTCTCCAGCCCGAAGATGCGGCGGTCCATGCGGCAACATTACGCCGACGACGTGCCGTTCCGGGACAACTCCGCGTCGGTGGTTTCCACCAAATGGATCACGTTTGAAATCAGCCGGCCCCGACCGGCCAGCAATACCAGCAATCCGAGCCCCGCGCCGACGCCCGCGACCGCGAACGCACCCCGCGCGCCGGCCACTTCACCGGCCCAGCCGGCCAGCCCCATGCCCAGTGCCGAACCCGCCCCGATCGCCGCCACCAGCCACGCGAACGCCTCGGTCACCGTGCCGCGCGGCGCCAACTCGTCGATCAGCGTGAACACACAGGCGATCGCCGGCGCCAGGAACACCCCGGAGAGCACCGCGAGCGGCACCATCACCCACGGCCCGGGCACCGCCGTCAGCGGCAGGTAACACACCGTCAGCCACAGCATGAACCACAACAACCGCCTGGCCGGCGGGGTCCGCCAGGCCCGCACCCCGTGCACCAGACCGCCCAGCAGCGCGCCGAAGGACATCGCCGCCAGGAACACCCCGGACAACGCACCGGAACCCTCGTGGTCCGCGTAGGCCACCGCCGCGACGCTGAGCACGCCCAGCGCGATGCCCGCCAACGTGAACGCGACCAGGACCACCCGCAGGCCGGCCGAGCGCAGCGCACCCGCCCAGTGCGGGGTGTGCTGCTCACCGCGCCAGATCCGGGAGGGTCGCGCGGTGGCCACGATCACGGTGCCCACCACCCCGATCAGCCCGGTCAGGAGCACGGCCAGCTGCGCCGAGGCCAACTGCACCACGACCACCACGATCAGCGGCCCCACGGTGAACAGGATCTCCTGCGCGGCGGCGTCCAGAGCGTAGGCCGCCTGCACCCGCTCGGGAGTGAGCACCGAGGGCCACAACGCGCGCAGTCCCGCCTCCAGGGGCGGCGTGGTGAAGCCCGCGATCAGCACCGAGGCGACCGCGAGCGGCAGCGGATACGCGCCCACCAGCGCGAAGACCGCGTAGGCCAGCGCCGAGACCACCGCCGAGCCGAGCAATACGCCGGTCTGCCCACGCCGATCCATCCACCGACCCAGCACCGGCTGCCCGGCCGCACCGGCCAGGCCGTAGACCGCGGACAGCGCGCCCGCGAGCCCGTAGCCACCGCCGTCGGCACGCACCAGCAACAGCACGGCCAACGCGCCCATCCCGTTGGGCAGTCGGCCGAACAGCGTGCCGCCGAGCAGCCGCGCCGCGTACGGCACCCGAAGCAGGTCCAGATAGGTCCGCATCCGCGGTACCGCCCTCCCGTGCCGCGGCAGGCACGCTCCGATCAATTCGACAAGCCATCCCACGTCATACGTATGACTCTCAGCCACCACTGTGCCGTCGGGCCGACACGATGGCAAGTCGGTTCTACGCTGGGCCCGCACCGTCCCCGACACCGTCCGAGGTCCCCTTGCCGTCGCCCCAGCCCCCCGCCGGTCGCCCGACCAGCAAGGACGTCGCCAAACACGCCGGCGTGTCGCAGTCCACCGTGTCCCTGGTACTCGCCGAGAAATGGCGCGGCCGGGTCTCCCCCGCCACCGTCGAGGCGGTCCGCGACGCGGCCTCGGCGCTCGGCTACCGGCCCAACAGCTCGGCCCGCTCGCTGCGCCTGGGCCGCACGCACACGGTGATGCTCGTGGTGCCCGTGCTCACCTCGCCCTTCTTCGGCGCCGTGCACACCGGGGCGGCGCAGGTCGCGGCCGAACGCGACTTCGGCGTGGTGGTCTACCCCACCCGCGACGGCGTCGACCTGACCCCGAACCCGTTCTCCTCAGCCGCCATCGACGGCGTGCTGGCCTCCTCGATGGCCGCCGAACCGCTGGACGTGCTGCGCTCGGCCGGACCCGGCACCGAGGACCTGCCGCTGGTGATGCTGGACAGCGAACCCGGGCGTGGCGTGCCGACCGTGAACGACGACGTCGCCGACGGCATGCGCACCCTCGCCGAATACCTGGTCGGCCTCGGCCACCGCCGGGTCGCCCGGCTGCGCTCCGCCGTGCAGACCTGGACCTTCCGGGCCCGGGACACCGCCTTCCGGACCGCGCTCGGGCCCGCCGAGGTGGTCGCCGAGGCCATCGCGCCGCTGACCCTGGAGGGCGGGCGCGAGGCCGCCCTGACGCTGCTCGCCTCGCCGGCCCGGCCCACCGTGCTGGTGTGCGACGACGACCTCCAGGCGGCCGGCGCCTACAAGGCGGCCCGCGCGCTCGGTCGCCGGGTGCCCGAGGACGTGTCCGTCACCGGCTTCGGCGACCTGCGCTACGCACGCGTGGTCGAGCCGGAGCTGACCACCGTGCGACTGCCCGCCGTCGAACTGGGCGCGCGCGGCATGACCGCGCTGCTCGACCTGCTGGACACCGGCGACGCGGGCCCGGACGTGGTGCTGCCCGGCGAGCTGCTGGTCCGCGGCTCGACCGCACCCCCGGCGTCCGGCTGAACCCGCCCTGGGGTTTGTCCGGCGGATCCCGGTGGATCAGGCCGCGTCGTCCGGCGCCGTGCCTCGGCGTGCCGCAGAGGCAGCCGCCACAGTGGGCCCCAGACGCGTCAGGGCCCGCGCACCGACGCGGTACGCGGGCCCTGTGACGTGCGCGGGACTACTCTTCGCCGGGCTCCGGCGTGGCCTCGGGCGCGGTCTGACCCGCCCGCTCCTCGGCAGCCTCGACCGCCTCGGCGGCCGGCTCCGCCTCGCCGAGCAGGCGGGTCAGCTGACCGCCCACCAAGCGCTTGAACTTGCGCTGCTGCGGCCGGGTCCGGTCCAGCGTGGCGACCTCCAACTGGGAGGCCGTGATCGAGCGCTTCTCGCCGACGCCGTCGCGCGAGAGCGCGTCGACCGCGACCTTGAGCGCGGCCTCCAGGGTGAGCCCCTCGCGGTGGTGGCGCTTGAGCTGGTCGGTGATCTGCTCGACGTTGCCGCCCATGGCGACGTAGTTGTGCTCGTCGGCCACCGAGCCGTCGTAGGTGAGCCGATAGATCTGATCGTCCTCGGGCGCGCTGCCGACCTCGGCGACGATGAGCTCCACCTCGTACGGCTTCTCACCGCCGCTGGAGAAGATCGTGCCCAGCGTCTGGGCGTACACGTTCGCCAACCCGCGGGCGGTGACGTCGTTGCGCGCGTACGAGTAGCCGCGGATGTCGGCGTAGCGCACGCCGCCGATCCGCAGGTTCTCGAACTCGTTGTACTTGCCGACCGCGGCGAACGCGATGCGGTCGTAGATCTCACTGATCTTGTGCAGGGCGCGAGAGTAGTTCTCCGCCACGAACAGGATGCCGTCCGCGTAGGTCAGCACGACCACACTGCGGCCGCGGGCGATGCCCTTGCGGGCATAGTCGGCCCGGTCCGCCATGGCCTGCTGCGGCGACACATAGAAGGGCGTCGTCACCGTGGAGTCCTTTTCGTCGGAGCCGGTCTCGAAGGGTCGGCTGGTCGGGTCCTCGACATCGGGGTCACGTCAGCGGCGCGGTCGGGCCGTTGGGGTCGTCCATCCGGGCGTCGACCACGGTGCGGACGATCTCGCCGACTTCCTCCGAGGTGAGCCGGCGGATACCGTCCTCGGTCACCAGTGTCACCACCGGGAAGATCCGCCGGGTCAGGTCCGGCCCGCCGGTGGCGGAGTCGTCGTCGGCCGCGTCGTAGAGCGCCTGGATGCACACCGTCACGATGTCGTCGGCGTCCAGGCCGGGGCGGTACAGCTTCTTCAGCGCGCCTCGGGCGAACAATGAGCCCGAGCCCACCGAGTGGAAGCCGTGCTCCTCGGATCGGCCACCGGTGATGTCGTAGCTGAAGATCCGCCCGACCCCGCCGTCCACGTCGAAGCCGGCGAACAGCGGCACCACAGCGAGACCCTGCATGGCCATCCCGAGGTTGCCGCGGATCATCTGCGACAGCCGGTTGGCCTTGCCCTCCAGGGACAGCGTGGTGCCCTCGATCTTCTCGTAGTGCTCCAGCTCGACCTGGAACAGCCGAACCATCTCGACCGCGAGGCCGGCGGTGCCGGCGATGCCCACGACCGAGTACTCGTCGGCCGGGAACACCTTCTCGATGTCCCGCTGTGCGATCAGGTTCCCCATCGTGGCCCGCCGGTCGCCGGCCATCACCACGCCACCGTCGAAAGTCGCGGTCACGATCGTCGTGCCGTGCGGCGCCTCGATCGTCACGGGCTGCACCGGAGGCGTCCTACGCGCGGGCAACAGCTCGGGCCGGTAGGCGTCGAGAAATTCGGCGAACGAGGACGACCCGGGGGTCAGGAAGGCAGCCGGTAGACGCCCGGTGCCACGAGTGTTGGCTTCCACACGATCCCTTCCACATAGGTTGCGGCCCGGCGCAACGCGTCGGGTCGATCCTTGAACATGCCCAGTGCGGCATTGCAGTTGAAGCAGAGTACGGCTCGGACCCTACCGGTTTCGTGATCATGATCGACGTGTTCGAGCTTGGTTGGCCGACAGATCGGACATACGCCCATTTGGCCTGCGATCATGCGCTGCGGGTCGGCCTCGGTGAGACCGTATTCGCGCACGAGGCGGCCGGCCCGGCCATCGACTTTACGACAGGATTTACAGCGCGCCGCGGGGCCGTCCCATTGTCGGGAACTTTTATGCCATTCGGAATGCGGTTTGATCTGTTCACACTTCGGGCAACGCTTGTGGCCGTCGGGGACATCGATCCTGGGACGCACCTTGAGACCCGCACGTTCCCTGCGGGCACGATACGAAATCGCCGCGCACTTTCGATTGCACACCCGACAATAGAATGAAAGCCCGTCAGGACTCGTCGCGTTGGATCCGAAGTCCTGAGCGGGCTTCCATTCCTTACAGTCGGGGCAATCTTGCCCGATCTCAAATCGGACATTTACTCCTATTCACCCCCCTTTTGGACAAATCCCCTCACGAATTCCTCGGCGTTCTCCTCAAGCACCTCGTCGATTTCGTCCAATACCGAGTCGACGTCATCCGTCAGCTTCTCGTGTCGTTCCTGCACGTCGGACTGTGCCTCGGCAGTGGTCTCCTCGACCTCTTCCGAGCGCTTAGTCGCGCGCTGTTGTCCGCCGCTGTCCTTAGTGGCCATGTCACTCACCCCACCTTGTGATCATTTCCTTGAACCGGTGCCTATCCATTCCCCGGAGCATCCACACCCCCGATCCCGAAGGATCGGGGGTGTAAGTGCCAACGAGTGTCGGATGCCAGGTGTTCCGGAAGGGGATTTATCCGTTCATTCGCTTTGTTCCCGCGAACGAACGAGGTCATCCACCCGTGAGGGCGCGGACCAGATCCTCGGCTGTGCGGCAGCGATCGAGCAGGTCCTTCACGTGGGCCTTCGTCCCGCGCAGCGGTTCCAGGGTTGGTACCCGCTGGAGCGAGTCGTGACCCGCGACATCGAAGATCACCGAGTCCCACGACGCGGCGGCGACCTCGTCGGCGTACTGCTCCAGACATCGACCGCGGAAGTAGGCCCGCGTGTCCTCCGGCGGCAGGTGCACGGCGCGCTGCACCTCGGCCTCGCCGGCGATCCGCTCGAAACGGTCCTCCAGCTTGTTGTACAGGCCCTTGTCCGGCCGTACGTCCGCGTACTGGAGGTCGACCAGGTGCAGCCTCGGCGCGTCCCAGTCCAGCGCGTCACGCTGCCGGTAGCCCTCCAGGAGCTGGAGCTTGGCCACCCAGTCCAGCTCGCGCGCGAGCGACATCGGATCGGCCTCCAGCCGGGTCAGCACCGACTCCCAGCGGTCGAGCACGTCCGTGGTGTCCTCGTCGACGTCCTTGCCGAACCGATTCTCGACGTACTTGCGGGCCAACTCCAGGTATTCCAGCTGGAGCTGGATCGCGGTCAGTTTGCGGCCGTTGCGCAGCGTGATCAGCTGCTTGAGGGTGGGGTCGTGGGAGACCTCGTGCAGCGTGCGCACGGGCTGGTCCACGGTCAGGTCGTTGCCGAGAAAACGATCCTCGATCATCGACAGGACCAGCGCGGTGGTGCCGAGCTTGAGGTAGGTGGACACCTCGGACAGGTTTGCGTCACCGATGATCACGTGCAGGCGCCGATACTTCTCGGCGTCCGCGTGCGGCTCGTCGCGGGTGTTGATGATCGGCCGCTTGAGCGTGGTCTCCAGGCCGACCTCGACCTCGAAGTAGTCCGCCCGCTGGCTGATCTGGAAGCCGTGCGCGGAGCCGTCCTGGCCGATGCCCACCCGGCCCGCTCCGCAGATCACCTGCCGGGAGACGAAGAACGGGGTCAGATGCCGGACGATGTCGGCGAACGGCGTGGCGCGCTGCATGAGGTAGTTCTCGTGCGTGCCGTAGGAGGCGCCCTTGTTGTCGGTGTTGTTCTTGTACAGCAGGATTTGCTGCCCGCCGGGCAGCTCGCCGGCCCGCCGCGCGGCCTCGGCCATGATCCGCTCGCCGGCCTTGTCCCAGATCACCGCGTCACGCGGGTTGGTGGTCTCGGGCGCGCTGTACTCCGGGTGGGCGTGGTCGACGTAGAGCCGCGCACCGTTGGTCAGGATCACGTTGGCGAGACCGACGTCCTCGTCGGTCAGCTGGCTGGAGTCGGCCAGCTCTCGCGCAAGGTCGAACCCGCGCGCGTCGCGCAGCGGATTTTCCTCCTCGAAGTCCCAGCGGGCCCGGCGAGCCCGCTGCATCGCTGCGGCGTACGCGTTCACGATCTGGGAAGACGTCAACATCGCGTTGGCGTTCGGATGACCGGGTACGGAGATCCCGTACTCGGTTTCAATGCCCATCACACGCCGGACGGTCATGCGACCCCCTCGTCCCTCACCCGGCCGGTACCCGATCCACACTCTCCGTGATCCGGGTACACCCTGGTCATGCTGCCGAGCCTATTGCCGTTGGATTGCCTTGGGGATACGGCCGGAACTATTGCCCTGTGCGGAAATGTCGTCCCGGCACGGCGCCGCGGCCCGTGTTCGACCTGAACACGGGCCGCGGTGTCGGTGGTCAATCGGTACTCGATCGGGATCAGAGGTACTGACCGGTGTTGGCCACGGTGTCGATGGAGCGCCCGGCCTCGTCGCCCTGCTTGCCCGAGACCAGAGTGCGGATGTAGACGATCCGCTCGCCCTTCTTGCCGGAGATCCGCGCCCAGTCGTCGGGGTTGGTGGTGTTGGGCAGGTCCTCGTTCTCCTTGAACTCGTCGACGCACGCGGCGAGCAGGTGGGCCACCCGGATGCCCTTCTGGCGGTGTTCCAGGAAGTCCTTGATCGCCATCTTCTTCGCGCGACCGACGATGTTCTCGATCATCGCGCCGGAGTTGAAGTCCTTGAAGTACAGGGTCTCCTTGTCACCGTTGGCGTAGGTGACCTCCAGGAAACGGTTCTCGTCGTTCTCCGAGTACATCCGCTCCACGGCGACCTGGATCATGCCGGTGACGGTGGCGGCCCGGTTGCCGCCGTGTTCCACCAGGTCGTCGTCGTGCAGGGGCAGCGAGACCTTGAGGTACTTGGCGAAGATGTCCTTGGCCGCCTCGGCGTCCGGACGCTCGATCTTGATCTTCACATCGAGTCGCCCCGGTCGCAGGATGGCCGGGTCGATCATGTCCTCGCGGTTGGAGGCGCCGATCACGATGACGTTCTCCAGGCCCTCCACGCCGTCGATCTCGGACAGCAGCTGCGGGACGATGGTGTTCTCCACGTCCGAGCTGACGCCCGATCCTCGGGTGCGGAAGAGCGAGTCCATCTCGTCGAAGAAGACGATGACGGGCGTGCCCTCGCTGGCCTTCTCCCGAGCCCGCTGGAAGACCAGACGGATGTGCCGCTCGGTCTCGCCGACGTACTTGTTGAGCAGTTCGGGGCCCTTGATGTTGAGGAAGTAGCTCTTGCCCTGTTCGTTGCCCTGGGCCTCGGCAACCTTCTTCGCGAGCGAGTTGGCGACCGCCTTGGCGATCAACGTCTTGCCGCAGCCGGGGGGGCCGTAGAGCAGGATGCCCTTGGGCGGGCGGAGCTCGTGCTCCTTGAACAGGTCGGGGTGCAGGTAGGGCAGCTCGACCGCGTCCCGGATCATCTCGATCTGGTTCCGCAGACCGCCGATCTTGGTGTAGTCGATGTCCGGGACCTCTTCGAGGACCAGTTCCTCGACCTCGCTCTTGGGAACCCGCTCGTAGACGTATCCCGATCGGGAATCGAGCAGCAGCGAGTCCCCCGCACGCAGCGGGGAGTCCAGGAGCGGTTCGGCGAGGCGCACCACGCGCTCCTCGTCGGTGTGCCCGATGACCAGCGCTCGTTCGCCGTCCTCCAGCAGCTCCTTGAGCATCACCACGTCGCCGACTCGCTCGAACTCCATCGCGTCGACCACGTTCATGGCCTCGTTGAGCATGACCTCTTGGCCACGCCGGAGTTCGTCGAGTTCGATGTTGGGGCTGACGTTCACCCGGAGCTTGCGCCCGCCGGTGAAGATGTCCGCCGTGCCGTCCTCGTTGGCCTGTAGGAACACGCCGAACCCCGAGGGGGGTTGGGCGAGTCGGTCCACTTCCTCCTTGAGGGCCACGATCTGGTCGCGGGCCTCCCTCAAGGTCGCGACCAATCGCTCGTTCTGTGTGGTCATGCCGGCCAAGGACGCCTGAAGATCGACGACCCGCTCCTCGAGCAAACGGCTCTGGCGCGGTGAGTCGGCGAGCTTGCGACGCAGGACGGCGACTTCCTGCTCTAGAAAAGAAACCTGGCTTACGAGGTCGTCCGTACCCCGAGCCGGCCTCCCACCACGGTTCATGTCGTCGTCGTGGACTGCCACGGCCCTCACCTCCTCCTGGGAGCTGCGACGTCTCCGACCCTACCTACGGCAGGAGGGGTTGAAACCCCTTGATCAGCAAGACTGTCCGGGCGTGTCCGATCTTCACCCGTGCGATTGCCCCCACGCTTGTGAGGATCAGATACCCACCTCATGACCTCGGGAAGCAGGCGCGAGTAGGGTCTGTCGGGCGCATGTCGATACGAATCGGTGAAGAGTGAGGCCCCATGTCCGCAGAAAACGAACCCCTCGAGGTCTGGATCGATCAGGATCTCTGCACCGGGGACGGCATCTGCGTCCAATACGCACGAGAGGTCTTCGAGCTGGACATCGACGGGCTGGCGTACGTCAAGGGTGCCGACGACGAGCTGCGCACCGAGGCGGGCGCGGTGGTCCCGGTCCCCGGACCACTGGTCGCGGAAGTGATCGACGCCACACGCAAGTGTCCGGGCGAATGCATCCACATGCGCCGGGTTTCCGACGGTGTCGAGGTGTACGGGCCGGACGTAACCTGAATTCCGCTTCGTACGCCGGTGTCTGGCGACGCGTCAGATCCGCTCGGCACCGAGCGCGGTGAGTCGCCAACGGAGTGTTCCGACCACATCGGGGCAGCAACGGGGCCCGTCCGGAACGGACCAGCCCAGAGTACCGGCGGTGATCGTGTCGCCGCTGCGGGTGATGTCGCTCACCACGAGGCCTTCGCCGGTGTCGAGCAGGGTGGCCACCAGTCGGGGCGGGCCGGTGTCCGCGGCTGCATAGGCCAGCAGCGCGGCGGGCGGGGTTCCGGAGCCGGCCGCGCACGCGACCCGAACCACGGTGGGACCGGTGGGGTCGGTCAGCACGGTCTTGATCTGCGTTCCCACGCCCGGGCAGTCGAGCGGGAACACGACGTTCGCGAGCTCCGCCTCGGTCGGGCCGCCGGTGGTTCGGCTGCGGCTGCCGGCGAGCGGCACGGTCTGCACGACCTCGGGGGCGTGGACGAGCGGTTGACCCTGATTCGACGTGTTCGCGGCGTTCTCGCCGGGTTGGATGGTGCGCGGCGCGGCCGGCGGGTCCTGCTGGTTGGGGCGGTGCCTGGCCGGTGCGGTGACACCCGGCACGCCGCCGTCGAGCGAGGCCGCGGCCCATATCACCAGGCCGGTGCCGACGATGAAGACGAACACTATGGCCGCGGTGGCGAAGGCTATGCCGGTGCGGACGTCGGGGACCTCGATGTGCCTGGGCACGCTGTCGGGTGGTGCGTCGGTGGTCACGAGCCCGCGGGTACTGTCGCCGCGCGCGGGCCGGGTTTCGAAGTGATCGTCCGCCACGGTGGACGACCCTATGCGGCGGGCCGGGTCCTGGTATAGAGTCCCGGCCCGCCTTGTCTCAACCATTGCCTGACGATGGGTCAGGATTCGAGTGGGGCACCGGCTTCCGCGCCGGGGCCGGCGTAGTCGTCGCCGTAGGAGCCCTTGGACGGGCGGCGCCGGCGCAGCGGCGGCTCGACTCCGTCGGCGAGACGCCGGGCGGTGACGAGGAAGCCGGTGTGCCCGATCATCCGGTGGTCGGGGCGGACCGCGAGACCCTCGACGTGCCAGGAGCGGACCATCGACTCGAACGGCTGCGGCTCGGTGAAGCAGTTCATCACGCGCATGGTCTCCACGGTGCGCGAGAGCTGCGTGGTGGTGGCCACGTAGCAGCACACCAGGCCGCCGGGGGCGAGGGCCTTGTAGACCGCGTCCAGGCATTCCCAGGGCGCGAGCATGTCGAGGATCACCCGATCCACCCCGGTCTCCACGAGGTTGTCCTGGAGGTCGCCGACGGTGAGCTTCCACGCGGGGTGAGGGGCGCCGAAGTAGCGTTCGACGTTCTTGCGGGCGATGTCCGCGAAGTCCTGTCGACGTTCGTAGGAGGCGAGCTGCCCGGTGTCGCCGATGGCGCGGAGCAGGAAGGTGCTCAGCGCGCCGGAGCCGACGCCGGCCTCGACGACGCGGGCGCCGGCGAAGATGTCGGCCATCGCGAGGATCTGGCCGGCGTCCTTCGGGTAGATCACCGCGGCACCGCGGGGCATGGACAGGACGAAGTCGGGGAGCAGAGGTCGCAGCGCGAGGTAGTCGGTGTTCCCGGTGGACCGTACGACGGTCCCTTCGGGAGCACCGATCAGCGCGTCGTGTTGAAACGAGCCCTTGTGGGTGTGGAACGCCTTGCCCGCTTCGAGCGTGAAGGTGTGGTGGCGGCCCTTGGGATCGGTCAGCTGAACCTGGTCCCCGACCTGGAAGGGTCCGCGCCTGCGCGCGGCACCGGTCGGTTCGGACATGGGGGTCAGCCTAGTCGGTCGTGGGCGACGCTCGGACGTGTGGGTGCGGGCCCCGTGGGGGTCAAACCCGGACTCGGTTGCATAGCATCTTGCACGTGACTGATTCGAGCAGGCCGCAGGGACGCAGGATGCGGCGGGATGACGCTCCGCGCCGGGAACCGAGGCGTGGCCTGCTCATGGGGCGCCCCTTCGGGGTGCCGGTCTACGTCGCTCCGACGTGGTTCGTGATCGCCGCGGTGATCACGGTGTTGTTCGCGCCGACCTTCGAGAGCCTGTTCCCGGATCTGGGTCCGTGGCGGTTCGTGTTGTCGTTCGGCTTCGCGGTGCTGCTGTACGTGTCGGTCCTGGTGCACGAGTTGGCGCACGCGGTGACGGCGCTGCGGTTGGGCCTGCGGGTGCAGCGGATCACCATTCAGTTCCTGGGCGGGGTGTCCGAGATCGACAAGCCGGAGACGGCCCGGCACGAGTTCCTGGTGTCCGCGGCGGGCCCGGCGTTGTCCCTTGCGCTCGGTGGCGGGTTCTGGCTGATCGGCCTGGCCTTGGACGTGGACACGTTGGCGGGGCGGATGATCGCCTTGCTGGCGGTGTCCAATCTGCTGGTGGCGGCGTTCAATCTGCTGCCAGGGCTGCCGTTGGACGGTGGCCGGATGTTGCGGGCGGTGGTGTGGCGGGTCAGCGGGCGGCCGCTGGCGGGCACCATCGCCGCGTCCTGGGCCGGGCGGGTGCTGGCCGTGGTGGTGCTGGTCGCGGCAGCGGTGTGGTCACTGGGGGCGGACGCGGGGGCGCGGACGTACACGCTGATCTTCGGTGCCCTGGTGGCCGGATTCATGTGGGCGGGCGCGGTGCAGTCGCTGCGCGCGGAGCGGCTTCGGGAGCGGTTGCCGGAGTTGCGGGTGCGGTTGTTGACCCGGCGGGCGATTCCGGTGGCGGCGGATGTGCCGTTGTCGGAGGGGTTGCGGCGGGCGCACGAGGAGGGCGCGCGCGGGTTGGTGGTGGTGGACGGGGGTGGCGAACCGGTGGGACTGGTGCGCGAGGCCGCGGTGTTGGCGACGCCGGAGCATCGCCGGCCGTGGGTGGCGGTGGGGACCCTGGCGCGGGACCTGGTGCCGGGGATGAAGGTCGACGCGGATCTGGCCGGGGAGGATCTGTTGGTGGCGATGCGGGCGGCGCCGGCGAGTGAGTACCTGGTGGTGGAGCGGGACGGCGGGGTGTACGGGGTGCTTGCTCGGACGGATGTCGAGCATGCGTTTTTGGCCATGATGCGGGGTTGATGGCGGGGTTCTTCGGCCTCGATCGCCGGCCGGGCCACTTGGCCTCACCCGCCGGCCGGGCTGGATGGTTTGCTTGGCAGGGCGTCGCTGTTGCGGTGAGTGGTGCCGGGCCTTCTTTGGCCTCGAACGCCGGGCGGGCCGGGGCCGCGTGGGTCAGGGGGTTGGAGTGATGGTGATGGTGTAGCGGCCGTCTTTGGCAGTGGTGATTCCGGCCGTGTTGTTGCGGGTGTCGGTGTGGGTGCGGCCGGGGCCGGTGATCTGGATGGTCGGGGGCTTGGCGTAGACGTCCTTGGGGAGGGCGATCTCGGTGGGGCCGTCGACACCTCGGTGGGTGGTGAAGGTCAGCGTGTAGGTGCGGGTGTCCGGGTCGTAGCGGTAGCTCTCCGGGTTGCCGGCCACCGCGCGCGGTCCGGCGTGCGGCCGGGCCGGTCGCCGTGCGCGTACGCGGGCGCCGGCAGGCTCGCCGGAAGCAGGCCGGCGGCGACCGCGGCGGCGTACGTGCGGGGGCGGGTAAGGACGCGCATGGGGCCTCCGTCGAGGTACGAAAGGGGTGCCTGGGACTGGCGGTGCCGGGACTCTACTGAGCGGTAGCGCCGATTGACAGGGGCTGCGGCCCCTCGCGCGCACAGGGTGTCTCCCCGCGCGCTTAGGGTGGTCGGCATGAGCGTCAGCCCCTCCGAGACCACCTCCGCCGAGGAGTCCCTCCTGGCCGAGCCCGCCGTCGAGACCGCGAGCGTCGTGGTGCCCGCCCCGGCCGGCGAGCGGGCGCCGCGGCCGCCGGTGTCGCTGTCGCCGTCCCGGGCGGCGGACTTCATGCAGTGTCCGCTGCTGTATCGGCTGCGGGTGATCGACAAGCTGCCGGAGAAGCCGAGCGCGGCGGCGACCCGCGGCACGGTGGTACACACCGTCCTGGAGCGCCTGTTCGACCTGCCCAGCGGCGAGCGCACCCCGGAGCGGGCGTTGGCGATGGTGCGGCCGGCGTGGGACGAGTTGTTGGCCGAGCGCCCGGAGCTGGCCGAGTTGTTCGGCGAGGATGTCGCAGGCTTGGGCACGTGGTTGCGGGACGCGGACAAGCTGGTCGAGCGCTACTTCACGCTGGAGGATCCCAACCGCCTGGAGCCGGCCCGCCGCGAGCTCTATGTGGAGACGACGCTGGACGACGGCCTGGTCCTGCGCGGGATCGTGGACCGCCTCGACGTGGCGCCTGCGGGCGATCTGCGGGTGGTGGACTACAAAACGGGCAAGGCGCCGTCGCCGATGTTCCAGGACAAGCCGCTGTTCCAGATGAAGTTCTACGCGCTGGTGTTGTGGCGCCAACACGGGCGGGTGCCGCGTCGGTTGCAGCTGGTCTACCTCGGCAGCGGCGACGTGATCACCTACGACCCGGACGAGGGCGAGTTGCTGGCGGTCGAGCGCAAGCTGCGGGCGCTGTGGCAGGCGATCGACCTGGCCACCCGGACGGGCGAGTGGCTGCCCAGGAAGTCCAAGCTGTGCGGGTGGTGCGATCACCGGGAGGTGTGCCCCGAGTTCGGTGGCACACCCCCGGTGTATCCGCTGCCGGTGGTGCCGGCGTAGGTCGTCTCACGGGGACGGGGTCGGCCGCGACTCGGACCGGCGGCCCCGGCCCCGGTCAGATCGCGCCGGGACGCACCAGGCCGCTCTCGTACGCGTAGACGGCGGCCTGGACCCGGTCGCGCAGGCCCAGCTTGGTCAACACGTGGCCGACGTGGGTCTTGACCGTGGTCTCGCTGACGTAGAGCTCAGCGGCGATCTCGGCGTTGGACATGCCGCGCGCGACCAGCCGCAGCACCTCCACCTCGCGTTCGGTGAGCATCGCGAGCGTGTCGGGGGTGGGGTCCTCGGCGGAGGGCAGGCGCGCGGCGTACATGTCCAGAAGCCGTCGGGTGATGCTCGGCGCGAGCAGCGCCTCGCCCTCGGCGATCACCCGGATCGCGGTGACCAGGTCGTCGGCGGGCACGTCCTTGAGCAGGAAGCCGCTCGCCCCCGCGCGCAGCGCCTCCACCACGTACTCGTCCAGATCGAACGTGGTGAGCACGAGCACGCGTGCGGTGTTCTCCCCGTCCCGGCCGGAGCCGGCGATCCGTCGGGTGGCCTCGACGCCGTCCATGCGGGGCATGCGGATGTCCATCAGCACGACGTCGGGCTGCAGGGCGCGGACCTGTTCGACGGCCTGTTCGCCGTCGGCGGCCTCGCCGACGACGGCGATGTCGGGCTCGGCCTCCAGGATCATCCGGAAGCCGGTGCGCAGCAGTGGCTGATCGTCGACCAGGATGACGCGGATCGTCATGGGCGGGTCTGCTCCAGTCGGTCGGGGGCGGCACCGTCCGGCGGGGCGGCGGTGTCGGCGGTGTTCGTGGCGGAGAGGGGAATGCGCGCGAGGACCTCGAAGCCGTCCTGGGCCCGGGGTCCCGCGTACAGACGTCCACCGTAGAGGGAGACCCTCTCACGCATGCCGAGCAGGCCGTGTCCGGTGCGGTCGCCGGTGGGCACCGTACTGCCGCCTCGACCGTCGTCGGCGACGCGCACCAACAGTTCGCTGCGGCTGTAGCGCAGCAGCACCCTGGCCTCGGCGGGGCCGGCGTGCTTGAGCGTGTTCGTGAGGGCTTCCTGGACGATCCGATAGGCCGCCAGGTCGATGCCCGGCGGGAGCGCGCAGGGGGCGCCTTCCAGGGAGAGCTCGACCGGAAGCCCGGCCTCGCGGACCTGGGTGACCAGCGTGTCGAGCTGGTCCAGGCCCGGCTGGGGCGCGTTATGGCCCTCGTTGGGGCCGCCCACCGCGTCGGTGCTGTCGCGCAGGATGCCGACCAGGCGGCGCATCTCCACCAGGGCGCCCCGGCCGGTCTGTTCGACCGCGGCCATCGCCTCCTTGGCCCGGTCCGGGTTGCGCGCGACCATCCGCTGCGCGGCGGAGGCCTGCACGGTCATCACCGAGACGTGGTGCGCGACCACGTCGTGCAGCTCGCGGGCGATGCGGCCGCGTTCCTCGGCGATCGCGGCGCGGGTGTCCGCCTCGCGGGTGCGCTCGAGGCGGTCGGCGCGGGCCTCCAGTTCGGCGGTGTAGGCGCGCCGGAAGCCGACGCTGCGGGCGAAGGCCCACACCGCGAACATCGCGGCCATGTTGGCGACCACGTCGAGGAAGACGATGTCGCTGTCGCGCATCACCAGCCACACGATGGTGGCGCTCTCGGTGAAGGCGAGCGCCGCTGCGGCGGGCACGCGGGAGCGGCCGACCGCGACCGCGTACAGCGCGACGATCTGGCCGAGTCCGGCCCCGGCGGATTCGTACTGCGCGCCGGCCAGGATCAGCCCGGCGACGCTGACCCAGATCAGCACGCGCAGCGAGTGTGCTCCACGCCACAGCAGCGGGACGGCGGTGAGCAGCGCGAGCAGGATGCCCCACACGTCCGGGTCGCGGACGTCGCGCATGCCCAGTTCGTGGAAGTACAGGCCGCCCACGGACAGGACGGACAGGAGCACCACCAGGGCCACGTCGAGCAAGGTGGGGCGCGGCCACGGTTGACGTGTGCCGCGGCCGAGTTCGTGGACGATGTCGGCGAGACAGGCACGTGCTCGATCGAGCCCGGGCAGGCATTCGCTCGGTCCGGGTCGGGCTGGGGTCCCGGCGGGGGTGTCCGGGTCGGGGGTCACGGCGCGCACGCTCTTACGGTAGGGCCCGTGGCTGGGGGTTTTGACCCCCTGGGGGCCCGGTCTCGTCCCCTGGGAGGAGCGGTGGGCCGATCTCCTCCTCCGGGCGGAGCCGCGGTCCGTACTCAACGGTCTGGCGGGATGGGCACGGGGATGCGGAGAACGCGAGGGACTTCCCTGAAGCCCTGCTCTCCCCGATCGCCAACACTGGACAACACACGGGGGACCCGGGAACGGGAACCTCGGGGCTGTACTACGGGGGTAGTACGGGGGTCCGAGCTCTTCGGGGTTCGGGCGGAGCACAGCCGACCTCTCGGCGGTCACGGGGACGGGGGAAACCGCCGCCGGGAGGTCGAGCAGGACCGACGGGGAAGCAGTACGGGTCGGAGCACGGGGGCTCCGGCACGGGGGTAACGCAGTACACGCACTACACGGGGAAACGCAGTACACGGGGAACGCGGTACGGGGGAAACACGGGGATGTGGGAGCGGGCGGGCCTTCGGGCCCGTCCGCTCCCACCCGTTTGTACCGGCCCGTGTCGGCCGGCGTCTCGGGCTCAGCGTGCCACGCGGGCCCGGACCAGTTCGCCCAGGAAGGCCAGGTCGACCTCTTCGAGGGATTCCACGACGGTGCGCGTCGGCGAGGCCGGGATCGGCGTCATGCTGGGCACCGCCAGTACGGCGCAGCCGGCCGCCTCGCCGGAGGCGATGCCGGTGGGCGAGTCCTCGACGACCACGCAGGCCCACGGCTGCGCCCCGAGCCGGCGGGCCGCGGTCAGGTACGGGTCGGGGTGCGGCTTGGTGCGGGCGATCTCGTCGCCGGCCAGGGTGAAGCGGAAGTGGTGGGCGCCGATCGAGGGCAACACCGCTTCCACGATCACCCGTTGCGAGGCGGTGACCAGCGCGCAGGGCACGCCGGCCTCGTCGACCTCGGCGAGCAGCCGCTTGGCGCCGGGACGCAGGTCCACGCCGTCGCGCAGCGCGGCGACCATGCCGGCGTTGATCCGGCGTTCCAGTTCGGCGGGCGCGACGTCGAGGCCGGAGACCGAGAGCAGGTAGGCGACGGCGGGCTCCATCGGGCTGCCGAGGAGGTGCTGGGCGTGCTGCGCGGTGAGGGTGAAGCCGAGGTCGGCCATCACGGCGGTCTCGGTGGCGAACCAGTTGCGTTCGGTGTCGACCAAGGTGCCGTCCATGTCGAACAGGACCGCCGCGAGGCCGTGGCCCGGGCGTGATCCGGTCGTGGTCGTGAGCGCTGCCGTCATCGTGTGGCCGCCTGTCCCCCGGTACGGGAAGTCGTGCTGTGGATGGGGTGGGTGTATCTCCTCACGCGGGTTCTCCAGGAGTCGGATCCACCGGTTGGCTCCGGCGGGTCCTCGATTGTGCGGCGCCGTCAGGCATTGGGCAACCGCCGAACGGGGTCGTATACGGAAACGGTGACCGAAGCGGTCACGGCGAGTGGGTCGGCCAGCACCGCGATCGCGGATCGCAGCCGTTCGGGGTCGGTGTGCCAGGCGCTGGGGCCCATCGCCACCACGCCGGCGATCGCGGTGTGGTCGAGCGCCATGGTGAAGGTGACGCTCTCTCGCGCGCGCACGGTGAACCACGGCGCGAGCTTGGCGTCGATGCGCAGCTGTTTGTCCGGGTCGACCTGGAGCAGGTCGAGCGCGGGCACCAGCTCGGCCAGGTGCCCCGCGTTGGGTGCGGCGACCACCAGGGTGCCCTCGGCGGCCAGGATCCGGTGCAGCTCGGCCGGGTTGCGCGGGGCGAACACGTTGAGCACCCGGGCCGCGGCGCCGGTGCGCACCGGTAGCGGGCGCCACGCGTCACACACTGCGGCGCCCATTCGCGGGTGGGCACGGGCGGCCCGGCGCAGTGCGTATTTGGAGATGTCCAGGGCCAGTCCGTACCGGTTCGGCAGCGCGTCGAGCACACGCGCGAGGTGGTGTCCGGTGCCCGCGCCGACATCGACGAGGGTTCCGGGCACCGAGCCCGCGCACGCGGCGGTGAGCGCGTCGCCGATCGGGTCGTAGTGGCCGGCGCCGAGGAAGTCGACGCGGGCGGCGACCATGGCGGCGGTATCGGCGGTGCCCACCGAGCCCGCCCCGGTGAGCAGGTTGACGTAGCCCTGGCGGGCGATGTCGAAGGTGTGTCCGGCGGCGCAGCGCAGGCCGCCGGCGTCCCCCGCCAGATCCGCGCCGCAGTGCGGACAGGCCAGGGTTTCCACGACGTCGCCGAGCATGTGCCTCGTTCGTGCCGCCGGTGCCGGCCGGGGCCGGTGGGCCCCGGCCGTCGCCGGTATGGATGGGTGGGGTGGGTCAGCGGGCGTTGAAGTAGTTCGCCTCGGGGTGGTGCAACACGATCGCGTCGGTGGATTGTTCCGGGTGCAGCTGGAACTCCTCGGACAGCTCGACCCCGATCCGCTCCGGCTTGAGCAGCTCGGTGATCTTGGCCCGGTCCTCCAGGTCGGGGCAGGCGCCGTAGCCGAGCGAGAAGCGCGCGCCGCGGTAGTGCAGCTTGAGCATGCCGTCCAGGTCGTTGGGGTCCTCGCCGGCGAAGCCGAGCTCGGCGCGCACCCGGGCGTGCCAGTACTCGGCCAGGGCCTCGGCGAGCTGGACCGACAGGCCGTGCAGTTCGAGGTAGTCCCGGTAGGAGTTGTCGGCGAACAGCTTGGCGGTGGCGTCGGACAGGCGCGGGCCCATGGTGGCGATCTGGAAGCCGACCACGTCGATCTCACCCGATTCCTCCGGGCGGAAGAAGTCGGCCAGGCACAGGTGCCGGTCGCGGCGCTGGCGCGGGAAGGTGAATCGGGTGCGTTCGTGGCCCGCTTCGTCGAGCACGATCAGGTCGTCGCCCTTGGACACGCACGGGAAGTAGCCGTAGACCACGCCGGCGTCGAGCAGGTTGTCGGTGACGATCCGGTCCAGCCAGTAGCGCAGCCGCGGGCGGCCCTCGGTCTCGACCAGTTCCTCGTAGGAGGGCCCGTCGCCGCCCCGGGTGGGCTTGAGGCCCCACTGGCCCATGAAGGTGGCGCGCTCGTCCAGCCAGGACGCGTAGTCGTTCAGCTGGATGCCCTTGACCACGCGGTCGCCCCAGAACGGCGGGGTGGGCACGAGGTTGTCGATCGCCACGTCCGAGCGGGCGGGCATCTCCTCGGGTTCGGTCTCGATCACCTTGGCGGCGGCCACCTTGCGTCGGCGCAGCGCGGGCAGTTCCACGCCGGGCACGCCGCGCTTGACGCCCATCAGGGCGTCCATCAGGCGCAGGCCCTCGAAGGCGTCGCGGGCGTAGCGGACCTCGCCGGCGTAGATGTCGTACAGGTCCTCTTCGACGTAGGCGCGGGTCAGGGCGGCGCCGCCGAGGATGACCGGGTAGCCGGCGGCCAGGCCGCGGGTGTTCAGCTCCTGGAGGTTTTCCTTCATGATCACGGTGGACTTGACCAGCAGGCCGGACATCCCGATCACGTCGGCGCGGTGTTCCTCGGCGGCGTCAAGGATGGCCGAGACCGGCTGCTTGATGCCGATGTTGACCACGTTGTAGCCGTTGTTGGACAGGATGATGTCGACCAGGTTCTTGCCGATGTCGTGCACGTCGCCCTTGACGGTGGCCAGCACGATGGTGCCCTTGCCGTCCTCGCCCTCGACCTTTTCGATGTGCGGTTCCAGGTGCGCGACGGCGGACTTCATCACCTCGGCGGACTGGAGCACGAAGGGCAGCTGCATCTGGCCGGAGCCGAACAGCTCGCCGACGACCTTCATGCCGGCCAGGAGGGTGTCGTTGATGATCACCAGGGCGCTGCGCTCGCGCAGTGCCTCGTCCAGGTCCTCTTCGAGGCCGGCTCGCTCGCCGTCGATGATCCGGCGCTCCAGCCGCTCGTTCAGCGGCAGCGCGGCCAGTTCCTGGGCGCGGGTGGCCCGCACCGACTTGGCGTCGACGCCCTCGAACAGCTCCAGGAAGCGCTGGAGCGGGTCGTAGCCCTCGCGGCGGCGGTCGTAGACCATGTCGAGGGCGACCTCGCGCTGCTCCTCGGGGATGCGCGCCATCGGCAGGATCTTGCTGGCGTGCACGATCGCCGAGTCCAGGCCGGCTTCGATGCATTCGTTGAGGAAGACCGAGTTGAGCACGATGCGCGCGGCCGGGTTGAGGCCGAAGGAGACGTTGGACAGGCCCAGGGTGGTCTGTACGTCGGGGTGGCGGCGCTTGATCTCGCGGATCGCCTCGATCGTCTCGATGCCGTCGCGCCGGGTCTCTTCCTGGCCGGTGCCGATCGGGAAGGTGAGCGCGTCGATGATGATGTCGGAGACCTTGATCCCCCACTCGCCGGTCAGGGCGGTGATCAGCCGCTCGGCGACCCGGACCTTCCATTCGGCGGTACGGGCCTGGCCCTCCTCGTCGATGGTCAGCGCGACCACGGCGGCGCCGTGTTCCTTGACCAGCGGCATGATCCGGCAAAAGCGCGAGGTGGGGCCGTCGCCGTCCTCGTAGTTGACCGAGTTGACCACGGCGCGCCCGCCGAGCAGTTCCAGGCCCGCTTCGAGCACCTCGGGTTCGGTGGAGTCGAGCATGATCGGCAGCGTGGACGCGGTGGCCAGTCGACCGGCCAGGGCCTTCATGTCGGCGACGCCGTCCCGGCCGACGTAGTCGATGTTCAGGTCGAGCATGTGGGCGCCGTCGCGGGTCTGGTCGCGGGCGATGTCGAGGCAGTCGTCGTAGCGGCCTTCGAGCATGGCTTCGCGGAACGCCTTGGAGCCGTTGGCGTTGGTGCGCTCGCCGACGGACAGGTAGGACAGGTCCTGGCGGAAGGGCACCGACTGGTACAGCGACGCGGCGGCGGGTTCGTGCCGGGGGTTGCGCGGCGTCAGCTCGCGGCCGTGCACGCGCTCGACCACGGCCTTCAGGTGCGCGGGGGTGGTGCCGCAGCAGCCGCCGACCAGGGCCAGGCCGTATTCGCGGGTGAAGGTGTCGTGCGCGTCGGCCAGTTCCTCGGGGGTGAGCGGGTAGTGCGCGCCGTCCTTGGTCAGGATCGGCAGGCCGGCGTTGGGCATCGCGGTGACCCCGATGCCGGCGTGCTTGGCCAGGTGGCGCAGGTGCTCGCTCATCTCGACCGGGCCGGTGGCGCAGTTGAGCCCGATGAAGTCGATGCCCAGCGGTTCCAGGGCGGTCAGCGCGGCACCGATCTCGGAGCCCATCAACATCGCGCCGGTGGTCTCGACGGTGACCTGGGCGAAGATCGGCAGGTCGACGCCGGCCTTCTTCAGCGCGCGCTGCGAGCCGATGATCGAGGCCTTGGTCTGCAGCAGGTCCTGGCTGGTCTCGATGAGCAGGGCGTGCGCGCCGCCGTCGATCAGGCCGGCCGCGTTGATTTCGAACGCGTCGCGCAACGTGGCGAAGGGCACGTGGCCCAGGCTGGGCAGCTTGGTGCCGGGGCCGATCGAGCCGAGCACCCAGCGCGGGCGGTCGGGGGTGGAGTAGCCGTCCGCCACTTCACGGGCGATCCGGGCGCCGGCCTCGGCGAGCTCGTAGATGCGGTCCTGGATGTCGTACTCGCCCAGGTTGCCGAGGTTGGTGCCGAAGGTGTTGGTCTCGACGCAGTCCACGCCGACATCGAAGTATTCCTTGTGCACGTTGCGCACGATGTCGGGACGCGTGACGTTGAGGACTTCGTTGCAGCCTTCGTGGCCTTGGAAGTCGTCCAGGCTCGGGTCCTGAGCCTGGAGCATGGTTCCCATCGCTCCATCGGCGACGACGACGCGGGTGGCGAGTGCTTCGCGAAGCTGCTGCGGGGTGGCTGTCATGAGAATGCGTCTCCGATGGGTGCGACGGCTGTCGGCTTGCCCGGGTCCGTCGAGACGACTCGGGCCAGAGCGCCAGCTTAATGCGATCTGCGTGCGCAGCCCGGTGGCGCGCGGGTGACGTCGCCCACTGGTCACCGAATGCTCACTCCCGCTCACCGGCGCGTTCGGGCTGTGTTTGCGGTTCGGTCGCGGTTCGGTTGCCCGGCGGCGCCCGGATTTCACTGTGGGCGAAGTCGACGCGGGCGGGTCTGGCCGCAGGTGCCTCAACCCGTAATGTGGGGGCCGTACAGCTCTCGCGGCCCCGGGGACGGGTGCCCGCGGCGCACGGATCCCGGCCCCGGCCGGAAGGAGGCACTGGGTGATCGAGCTCGACGACCTGCCCGAGCTGATCGACCCGGTCATGGTGGCCGCATTCGAGGGGTGGAACGACGCGGGCGATGCCGCTTCCGCCGCGATCGAGCACCTCGACCGGGTCTGGAAGGGCGAGGTGTTCGCGGCCCTGGATGCCGAGGACTACTACGACTTCCAGGTGAATCGGCCGACGATATGGCTGGATGGGGACACCCGGCGGATCACTTGGCCCACCACCCGGTTGTCGGTGGTCCGGCTGGCCGAGCCCCGCCGTGACCTGGTGCTGGTACACGGCATCGAGCCGAATCTGCGCTGGCGCTCGTTCTGCAATGAACTCTTGGGCTTCGCGCACGAGTTGGGTGTGGAGACGGTGGTGGTGCTGGGTGCGATGCTGGGCGACGCGCCGCACTCGCGGCCGGTCCCGGTCAACGGCACCACATCCGACCCGGTGGTGGCCGCGAACGTGGGTCTGGAGCAGTCCCGGTACGAGGGGCCCACGGGCATCGTGGGCGTGCTCCAGGAAGCCTGCGCGCACGCGGGGATGCCGGCGTTGACGTTCTGGGCGTCGGTGCCGCACTACGTGGCGCAGCCGCCCTCGCCCAAGGCCACGCTGGCGCTGTTGCGCAAGCTGGAGGACTTCCTGGACCTGACCGTGCCGATGGGCGAGCTGGCCGAGGACGCGCGGGCGTGGCAGGTGGGGGTGGATCAGCTCGCGGCCGAGGACACCGAGGTCGCCGAGTACGTGCGCTCGCTGGAGGCCGCGCGCGACACCGAGGACCTGCCCGAGGCGTCCGGCGATGCGATCGCGGCCGAGTTCGAGCGCTATCTCAAGCGCAAGGGTGATCAGTCCGAGGGCTGATCACCCGCGGGGTGCTCAGGCCGAGTGGCGGCGCAGTTCCAGCGTCGCCAGCGGGATGAAGCCGCCCGGGCCGGGCTCGGCGGATGCGTCGGGGCCGGCGAGGCGGCGCAGCATGGCCAGGGCGATGCGTTCGCCCTGGGCCTTGGCCCGTTCCGCGCGCGGTCCGGCGAAGCCGCCGTCGACGCAGGCCCGCCAGAGCTGGACCCAGCGGCCGAAGTGTCGGGCGGTCAGCGGTTCGGCGCGGTGCAGCACGTGATGCACCGCGAACGCGTCGCCGCGGTAGTCGGCGGTGCGCAGCAGGGCGCGTTCCCAAAAGTCGGTGATCCGGGGCAGGTGTGCGTCCAGGTCGGTGCCGGCGATCCGGGTGAAGTAGGCGCCGATCACCGGGTCGGCGAAGGCTGCGCCGTAGAAGCGGCGGAGCAGGGCTTCCAGGTCGGCGCGGGTGTCGATGTCGGCGCGGCCGACGGCGGGCGGGGCGGTGTCCCCGGGCGGCGCGTCCCGGGCGGGGGTCGTCCGCGGTGTGAGGTCCATCGGTCGTCGCCGGTCGCCGTGCATACCTACCACCTTAGGGTGCGGGCGGCGCGTGGACCCGGGCCGAACGCCCGGGCGGGTGGAGTCCGTGGACCCCACCCGGCCGGTCTGTGCCGGAGCCGCCGTCCGCGCCGGTGGACGACGGGTCCGCTCGTGGTGTCGTGACCGGGCACCCCGGTGGGCCCGGCCACGACCTTGCGGTCACGAAGCGGTGAAGGCGGCCGCGTTCGTGGCCGCGTCTTCGGGGGCGGCCCTGGCTCAGGCCGTTGTGGATCGCGGCCGCGAGTTCGCCGTTGGTGGTGTCACCGCTGAACTCCCAGAAGAACGCGCCGCGCAGGTTCTGCGCCTTGGCCCAGCTCATCTTGGAGTTGACGGTGGCCGGGGTGTCGTAGCTCCATCAGTTGCTCCCGCACTTGGCGTACGCGGTGCCGGCGATGGTGCCGGTGCCGGTGCCGGGGCAGCTGCTCTTGCCGGTGTTCTTGATGGTCCAGCTGCCGCCGAAGCCGGAGCCCCAGTCGGAGGTCTTGACGAACGTGGCGGTGAGAGTAGGAAAGGTCTGGACCATAGGTCAATGGTCTGTACCAAAATGGTCTGGACCAACCGCCCTGCCTCGCGCCGGAAATGCCGCACGCGGGCCCGAAGGGCTCGCGTGATCCGGGGCTTTGCCGAACTTGCCGAAATTTGCCGCGCGTTGGCCGGATGTGGCTTCAGCGTCGAGCGGGCGCGTACGGCGCGCCGGGTGCGGGTGCGGTGCCGTCCACGGCCGCGCGCCAGCGGTCGTGCAGCCACATCTGGGTGCGCCGGCGGGCGGCCCGTTCGTCCCATTGCACGTCGCGCTCGTAGGTCAGCACGGACAGATCCCCGGCGAGCACCGCCCATGTGTAGAGCCCGTTGATGTGACGCGCGTTGACCCGCATTCCGCTCACCGAGGCGGCCCGACCGGCCGCGGTGCCGATGGTCTCGTCGTGTTGCGCGACCCACTGCACGGTCAGTCCCTCGGCGTGCAGCGGATCCACGTGGTGCCAGAACGCCTCGGCGGCGGCGTGCGCCTCCTCGGTGCCGGGCAACGGGCCCGGGCGCGGGCCCTCCAGCCGGGTCCAGCCCAGCAGCGTGCCGTCGGCGCGGTCCACCACCACGCTGGCGTGCGGCCCGCCCGGGCGCGGGTGGGTGGCGGGTTGGTGGCGCACGACCACGACGGGGCGTTCGTCGTGCCAGGCGTAGTCGAGCGCCGTGAGTATCCAGGTGCGGGGTATCGACAGTCGGCACTTCGCCAGCAGAGCGGCGACGGCGGTGGTGACGTCGGTGTCCCTGCCGGGGAACAGGGTCATGGTGCGTCCTCGCGGTCGTGCGGGATTCGAACGGGGTCGGAGCGGATCAGGACGGTGCGGCGGCCGCGGCGAACGCGGTGGGCTCGCGCACCGGGTCGGGCCCGAGGGGCCCGGAGGCGACTTCGGCGCCGCCCGGATCCGCGAACGCCGCCAGTTTGCCGCACACCTGTTCGGTGCCGCCGTCGAGGGTGAGCCCACCGGTCGACGGACGGGCACTGCGGGCGGCGTGGCGTCGCGTCGGCGGTCGGGCGCCCCGGGCGTCGGCGGGTCGCGCCGGTACGCCGGGAGCCCGCGTTCGGGCGTGGTCTAAACCCCTGGCGTCCGCGATCAGTGCCGGGGCGTCGGCCGAGGGAGGCGGCGCACAGGAGTTCTCCATGAACCGGACCCTAACGATCGGCGGGCCGGATGAGAACAAGTTCCACTGCTTCCATACGCTACCGTACGGACATTTGCCCGTGGTTGGGCGAGCTCGTGCCCGGTCGGTGCTTCCGTTCGTGTGACGCGGGGCACGAACTCGAGGAAGCGTGGGTGCCGTTGGGCTAGGGTCCGGGCAACCCCGCTCGGGAAGGAGCGCGCGTGTCCCCCACCGTCGACACCGATCTGCTCGTCATCGGTGCGGGCCCGACCGGCCTGTACGCCGCCTACTACGCGGGCTTCCGGGGCCTGCGCACCGCACTCCTGGATTCGCTGCCCGAACCCGGCGGGCAGATCTCCGCGATGTACCCGGAGAAGATGATCTACGACGTCGCGGGATTCCCGGCGATCAAGGGCCAGGACCTGGTGGACGCGCTGGTCGAGCAGGCCGCGCCGTTCGAGCCGAGCTATCTGCTCGGCCATCGCGCCGAGCAGTTGGCGCAGGACGACGACGGCGTCACGATCACCTGCGCGAGCGGCCTGGTGGTGCGGGCCAAGGTGGTCCTGATCAGCGGCGGGATCGGTACCTTCAGCCCGCGTCCGCTGCCCGCCGCCGACGCGTTCACCGGCGACGGGGTGCGCTACTTCGTGCCGCGCCTGTCGGATCTGGCCGGGCTGGACGTGCTGATCGTGGGCGGCGGCGATTCGGCGTTCGACTGGGCCACCAGCCTGGAGCCGGTCGCCAAGTCGATCACGCTGGTGCATCGCCGGGACAAGTTCCGCGCCCACGAGCACACCGTGCGCCGGGTGCTGGCCTCGACCACCGAGGTGATCACCTCCGCCGAGGTCACCGCGCTGCACGGCGACGGACAGGTACGAGCCGCGGACGTGGTCGCCAAGGCCGACGGCGCGGTGCGCACCCTCCCGGTGCAGGCGGTGGTGGCCGCCTTGGGCTTCATCGCCGACCTGGGCCCGATGACGCACTGGGGCCTGGAGCAGCGCAAGCGGCACATCGTGGTGAACCAGGCGATGCGCACCAACCTGACGCGGGTCTTCGCGGCCGGCGACATCGTCGACTACGACGGCAAGGTCAAGTTGATCGCCACCGGGTTCGGCGAGGCGGCCACGGCGGTCAACAACGCGATGACCGTGGTCGATCCGTCGGCGCACGTCTTTCCGGGGCATTCTTCGGACGTGCCGTAGGGGGCTCGGCCGAGGCCGCTTCGCCTTCGGGCAGGTGCGGCGGTTCGGATGTGGCCCGTGTCGGGCGCCGTGGTGCGGGGCTCCAGTTTCGTGGGCCGGGTGTCGGCTGTCGGCTGTCGGCTCGGTGATATTGCCGGGTGGCGTGGCATTGTCGGGCAGCGCTCCGGGGGCGATTTCTGGCCGACCCCGGCCGAAAAGCGGAATAGGCACTTGTTGCCTCGGCGGATGACTCGATAGGCTCACGCAGTCGCAGATATCGATCCATTGTTGTCGAAGGACGTCATGACGCTCGTGGTGCCGGTCACCGCCTCCACGCCCGGAGTCTCCTCCCGGCGGGTCGAGGCCGTCGCGCCCTGCGGCGCGGCCGTGCGCCGTCCGCGAACTCCCCTGTGTACCCGCCGGCATGTCGATTTCGGCCGCGTGCACAGCTCGGCCTGTCGCACCCGCTGATCCCCGCGGACCGGGCTGCTCCGCCGCCGGACGCTCGCCGGCGATCCCCGTGATCGCCGGCCGGCCGTCCGCCCGCCGTTCCACGACCTCCCCCTCGATTCGCCGCGTCCCGCGCCGGCGTGATTTCTGACGCGCCTTTTCTGCGCGCGCCGTTCCCGACGCCGCGCATTCGCGCGAATCGACGGTTATCCCTGCCCGAAATCGCGCGCACCGCCGCGTGAATTCGCCATGCCCGGAGATTCCCATGCGCTTTTCGGTATTCCCCGCCTCCGCCCATCCTCGAAGACTGCGCCGCACCGCCGGTACCGGCGCCGCCATGGCGGCCCTCGTGCTGCTGGCCGGCGCCTGCAACGGCGCCGGCGACAAGGCCGCGAACTCCGCCGAGGTCGGCCCGCCGCAGTCCGGCGGCACGCTCACCTTCGCGCTGGCCGCCGACCCCACGTGCCTGGACCCGCAGCAGTTCGGCGCGAACGCGAGCCTGAACGTGGGCCGCCAGATCGTCGACTCGCTGACCGACCAGGACGGGAAGACCGGCGAGATCAAGCCGTGGCTGGCCACCTCGTGGGAGGTGGACCCGCAGGCCACCCACTTCACCTTCCACCTGCGTCCGGGCGTCACCTTCGCGGACGGCACGCCGCTGGACGGCGCCGCGGTCAAGGCCAACCTCGACGGGGTGGTCGCGCTGGGCGCCAAGGCCACCATCGCGGGCAGCTACCTCACCGGGTACCGGGGCACCACCGTGCTGGACCCGGCCGCCGTGCGGGTGGAATTCGCCGCGCCCAGCGCCCAGTTCCTCCAGGCCACCTCGACCATGTCGCTGGGGCTGCTCTCCCCCGCCACCTTGGCCAAGACCGCCGAGCAGCGCTGCCAGGGCGATCTGGTCGGCTCCGGACCGTTCACGCTGCGCTCCTACAAGCCGAACCAGAGCGTGGAGTTGGCCAAGCGGGCCGGCTACGCGTGGGGCTCGTCGCTGTTCGCCCATCCGGGCGAGGCGTACCTGGACAAGCTGGTGTTCAAGATCGTGCCCGAGTCCGGCGTACGCGCCGGCAGCCTGGAGTCCGCGCAGGTGGACGCGATCAGCGACGTGCAGCCGCAGGACGAGGGGCGGTTCGCCTCCGGCTACACCGTGCTGACCCGGCCCAACCCGGGCGTCGTTTTCAACCTCCAGGCCAACGTGTCCCGGCCGATCCTGGCCGAGGACGCGGTCCGGCGGGCGATCCAGAAGGCGGTGAACCGGCCCGAGTTGGCGCAGACCGTGCTCACCTCCAAGTACAAGGCCGCCACCTCGCCGCTGGCCTCGGTCACTCCCGGCTGGGTGGACCTGTCCGCGCAGCTGGGCTACGACCCGGAGGGCGCCAAGCGGCTGTTGGAGGAGGCGGGCTGGAAGGTCGGTTCGGACGGCGTGCGGGTCAAGGACGGGCGCCGGCTCAGCGTGGACGTGATCTTCGCGCCGCTGTTCAACGCCAGCCAGTCCGTCCTGGAACTGGTCCAGCAGGAACTGCGCAAGGTCGGCGTGGACCTGCGGCTGCGCAAGCTCGCCGCCGGTGAGCAGAACCAGGTGCAGAACTCGGGCGACTACGACTTCGCGTACTACAACATCACCCGCTCGGACCCGGACATCCTGCGCTCCCTGTTCAGTACCAGGACGGTCAACCGGCTCAGGATCGCCTCGGGCGACCTGGACACCGTGCTGGACGACCAATCGCAGAGCCTGGACCCGGCGCAGCGCAACGCGAAGGTCGCCGAGGCTCAGCGGATCGTCGCCGACCGGGCGTATGTGATCCCGCTGTTCGAGCTGTCCCAGGTGCACGGGCTGGGTCCCAAGGTGCACGGGCTGAGCTTCGAGGCGTCCTCGCGCCTGCAGTTCCACGATACGTGGCTGAGCAACTGATGCGCGGCTATCTGGTGCGCCGGCTGTTGCAGGCGGTGGTGGTGCTGTGGGCGGCGTTCACCGTGTCGTTCGTCGTGTTGTTCCTGCTGCCGGGCGATTCGTTGTCGATCAAGCTCGGCGGCCTGGAGGGCACCGCCACGCGGGAGCAGATCGACGCGGTGCGCGGCGCGAACGGACTCGACGACCCGGTCTACGTGCAGTACGCCCATGCGCTGGGAGACACGCTCACCGGCGATCTGGGCACGTCGGCGCAGACGGGGGCTCCGGTGGCGCGCACGATCGTGGACGCGCTGCCGCAGACGCTGGAGTTGACCGGTGTGGCGATCGTGTTGGCGGTGCTCGGCGGCGGTGGGGTGGCGTTGGCCGCGACGTTCACCCGGCTGCGGGCGCTGCGTCAGGTGTTGATGTCGCTGCCGGCGATCGGGATCTCGATGCCGGGCTTTTGGGTGGGGTTGCTGCTGGTGCAGGTGGTGTCCTTCCAGTGGGGCCTGTTGCCGGCGATGGGCAACCAGGGTTTGGAGAGTCTGGTGTTGCCTGCGTTCACGTTGGCGCTGCCGGCGGGCGCGATGATCGCGCAGGTGTTGGCGAAGAGCATGACCACCGCGCTGGCCGAGCCGTACGTGGAGACCGCGCGGGCCAAGGGCGCGGGCCGGGTGCGGATCCATCTGCGGCATGCGCTGCGCAACGCGTCGCTGCCGGCGCTCACGCTGGCGGCGGTGGTGTCGGGGAACGTGCTGGTGGAGTCGGTGGTGGTGGAGACGGTGTTCTCCCGGGCCGGGATCGGCCGGCTGACGGCTGCCGCGGTGGACACCCAGGACGTGGCGATGGTGCAGGGCGTGGTGCTTTTCGCGGCGCTGGTGTTCGTGGTGGTCGCGCTGGCGGTGGACCTGCTGTATCCGGTGCTGGATCCGCGCGTGGGAAGGACGGTGTGACGATGGCGGCCGGTTTCGCGACGGATGTGTTGCCCGCCGCTCGTGGGCATGCGCGGTTCGTGCTGCGCCGTCCCGGGTTGTTGCTGTCGCTGGTGGTGTTCGCGCTCGTGGTGCTCGCGGCGCTGTTCCCGCGGCTGTTCACCGACGGCGATCCGCTGGTGGGCACGCCGCGGGACAAGTTGCGGGGGCCGAGCGCGGAGCACCTGTTCGGAACGGATCAGCTCGGGCGTGATCTGTTCACCCGGGTGGTACACGCCAGTTCGCTGTCGTTGCGGGCGACGTTCGTGGCGGTGGCGGTGGCCCTCGTGGTGGGCGGGGTGCTCGGGTTGTTGTCCGGGTTCTTCGGCGGGTGGCTGGACGACGTGGTGATGCGGGTGGTCGACGTGTTGCAGGCGATTCCGCGGCTGTTGTTGTCGCTTGCGCTGGTCGGCGCGCTGGGCTTCGGCACCACGAAGGTGGCCGTCGCGGTGGGGGTGGCCAGCGTCGCCGGCTTCGCGCGGGTGATGCGGGCGGAGGTGCTGCGGGTGCGCTCGTCGGTGTACGTGGAGGCGGCGCGGGCGAGCGGGGTGCGGTCGGGCGGGATTCTGGCCCGGCATGTGTTGCCGAATGCGTCCGGGCCGGTGTTGGTGATGGCCGCGTTGGAGTTCGGCATCGCGATCCTGTCCGTGTCGGCGCTGAGCTTCCTGGGCTTCGGCGCTCCGCCGCCGACACCGGAGTGGGGTGTGCTGGTCGCCGACGGGCGCAACTTCGTGGCGACCGCGTGGTGGTTGACCACATTTCCCGGCCTGGTGATCGCGGCGACGGTGCTGTCCGCGAACCGCATCTCGCGGGCCTTGGACGGAGAGCGGAGGCAGGATCGATGAGCGAGACGTCGAAGGGACTCGCCGGGGGCTCCCCCCGGGTCGAGGCCGGGGTCGAGGCCGGGTCGGTGGGCGCGGATCGGGCGGTGGGCGTAGGGCGCGTGGCCGCGGATCGGGCGGTGGACGCGGGCCGGGGGGTCGGTACGGATCGGGCGGTGGGCGCGCTGTCGGTGGTGGAGGCCCCGGATGCCCCGCTGTTGGACATTCGGGGCCTGCGCGTGTCCTACCGGACCTCGAACGGCCCGGTGGACGCGGTGACCACCGCGGACCTGACCGTGGGGGCGGGCGAAGTGGTGGCCGTGGTCGGCGAGTCGGGCTCGGGCAAGAGCACCACCGCGCACGCGATCGTCGGCCTGTTGCCGGCCGGTGGCCGGGTCGGCGCGGGTCGGGCGTTGTTCGAGGGCCGTGATCTGCTGACGTTGCGCGAGCGCGAACTGCGCGAGGTACGCGGGCGGTCGATCGGGTTCATCCCGCAGGACCCGATGGTCTCGCTCAACCCGGTGCGGCGGATCGGCGATCAGGTCGCCGAGGCACTGATCGTGCACGGGCTGGCGAGCGGCAAGGCGGCGCAGGAGCGCGCGGTGGCCGCGCTCGGCGAGGCAGGCCTGCCCGAACCCGCCACGAGGGCACGGCAGTTTCCGCACGAGTTGTCCGGCGGCATGCGCCAGCGGGTGCTGATCGCGATCGCGCTGGCCTGCCAGCCCCGGCTGGTCATCGCCGACGAACCCACCAGCGCGCTCGATGTCACCGTGCAGCGGCAGATCCTGGACCACATCGACGAGCTCACCCACGCGCACGGCACCGCGATGCTGCTGATCACCCACGACCTGGGCGTGGCCGCCGACCGCGCCCAGCGGGTGGTGGTGATGTCCCAGGGCACGGTGGTCGAGCAGGGGCCGGCGGCGCGGATCCTGACCGATCCCGAACACCCGTACACCCGAGCGCTGATCGCCGCCGCACCGAGCCTGACCACCCGTCGGGCGCGTGCGCGTCCGGTGCGCGAACCCGTCCCGCGAGCCGAGCCGTTGCTGACCGTGACGGGGCTGGTGAAGGAGTTCGCGCTGCCGAAGACCAAGGAGGGCGCCCGCATGCTGCGCGCGGTGGACGACGTCTCGTTCACGGTGCGCCGAGGCGAGACGTTCGCGCTGGTCGGCGAGTCGGGTTCGGGGAAGTCGACCACGGTGCGGATGATCCTGGGCCTGGAAGCGCCCAGCGCGGGCCGGATCCTGATCGAGGGACGGGACACGACCCGACCCGGGCGCGGCGAGTTGCGCGCGCTGCGCCGACGCATGCAGTTGGTTTACCAGAACCCGTACGCCTCGCTGGATCCGCGCTTCACGGTGTCCGAGATCGTCGAGGAGCCGCTGCGCGCCTACCGGGTCGGCAGTCGGGCGCAGCAGCGGGCCCGGGCGTCGGCGTTGATCGATCAGGTGGCGCTGCCCGAGGGTGTGCTGCGCCGCAAGCCGGCCGAGTTGTCCGGTGGGCAGCGGCAACGGGTGGCGATTGCCCGGGCGTTGGCGCTGAAGCCGGATCTGGTGGTGTGTGACGAGCCGGTGTCCGCGTTGGACGTCTCGGTCCAGGCGCAGATCCTGGAGTTGCTGGGTGGGCTCCAGGACGAGTTGGGGATCAGTTACCTGTTCATTTCGCACGACCTCGCGGTGGTGCGTCAGATCGCCGACCGGGTGGGCGTGTTGCAGGCCGGTCGGCTGGTCGAGAAGGGCGGTTGCGAGCAGGTGCTCTCGGCGCCCACGCACCCGTACACGCGCGAGCTGATCGCGGCCATCCCCGGGCGCCGGCGCCCGCAACCGTTGGGAGCGGTGTCATGAGGTTCGCGGTGTTCACCCTGGGTGCCAACGCCCCGCATGCGATCACCGGGCAGCGCGCGCCGGCGCACGAGCAGTTGGCGGACTTGGTCGAGACGGCGGCGCTGGCCGAGGAGTTGGGCTTCGACGCGTTCGGGGTGGGCGAGCGGCACGGCGAGCCGTTCCTGTCCTCGGCGCCGCCGGTGATCCTGGCGGCGGTCGCGCAGCGCACCTCGCGCATTCGGCTGTTGACCACGCTGACCGTGATCAGTGTGCTGGATCCGGTGCGGGTCGCCGAGGACTACGCGACGCTGGACCAGTTGTCGCGGGGCCGGCTGGACCTGATGGTCGGCAAGGGCAACGACCCGCGGCACTTCCCGCTGTTCGGGCTCGCCGAGGACGACCAGTGGGAGTTGCAGGAGGAGAAGTTCGAGCTACTGCGCCGGTTGTGGAGCGAGGAGAAGGTCTCCTGGTCCGGGCGCTTTCGCAGCCGGTTGCACGAAGTAACCACCTATCCCCGGCCGTTCCCGCGCCCGGACGGGCGGGCTCCGGTGATCTGGCACGGCAGCGCGACCAGCCGGGCGTCCACCGAGTTGGCCGCGAAGTGGGGCGATCCGTTGTTCACCGCGAACGGCTTCCATCCGATGGCCAAGTACGCCGACCTGATCGACCACTATCGCGAGCGCTGGGCGGCGTACGGGCGCGATCCGAACGACGCGGTGGTCGGTTCGGGCGCGGGTGGCTGCTACGTGGCGCCCACGTCGCAGGAGGCGCTGGCGCGGTATCGGCCGTACTACGACGCGTTCGCCGGGTCGGCGGCGGCGCAGCACAATCGATCGCCGTTCACGTCGTTGGAGGACAACATCGCGAACGGCCCGGCCCTGGTGGGCAGTCCGGCGCAGATCGTGGACAAGATCGGGCGCTACCACGCGGCCTATGGGCATCAGGTACAGGCGATCGGGACGGAGGGGCTGGACCGTGCGGAACGGCGGGCGGTCCTGGAACTGTTCGCGGGCGAGGTGGCGCCCGCGCTGCGCGCCGCGCTCCCCTCGCGGGTCTGGGAGCAGGCGGCCTGAACCCGCGGCCGGTCGTGGGCCCAAGGGTCGGTCGAGGCAATCTCGGCCAGGTCTGGGCGTGCGGCCGGCCGGCGAGCGGGCCGCAGTTGGGGCCGGTCCGGCGCATCCCGGCGGGGACGCGATCCGCCGAACCGGGCCCTGTCGCCGAGTGGGCCGCAGGTCGGCGGAGTCGAGGCCGGGGGCGTCGGGGCCGGGCGGGGGCGGGGCGGTCGGGTCGGGGGCGTCCGGCGGGGTGTGGAGATCGGCGCGATCCTCTTGCGGAGACGTATCCGGAGCGCGAATAATCCGAGCCATGGACGGCTGCGTGTGTCACGCGGGCCCCCGCCCGGGACTGCCGAGGGCGCGGGTCCTGATTGCCGTCCACCTCCTGGTTCGCCGACACATCGACTTCCTGCGCGTGTGCAGCGCGAGTTGTCGCTCGGTCTGAGCTCCACGCCACCGGTCCGCCCGCATCCGGGTCGGACCACGCCGTGCCGTGCCACCTCGACCGTTGCCACACTCATGACCTGCGCGAGGGAGACCCGTATGTCCACGACACCCCCGAAGGCCGCCGGACCGATCGACTTCCGCACCCACGGGCGCTACCGCGTCCGCCACTCCGGAGCGCCACTGCCGGGCCTGGAGACCATCCGCCCGCCGATGCAGCGCTTTCGCGGCCGGATCGGCGCCGGGTTTCGGGCCGAGGTCAACCGCTACCACCTCTACCTGTGCCTGGCCTGCCCGCGTTCGCTGCGGGTGGCCATCACGCGCGATCTCGCGGGCCTGGCCGAGGTCGTGGGCACCACGCTGGTGGATCCGGTCCGGGACGGGCGCGGCTGGGCGTTTCGGGACGGGGACGGTCACGGCCTGGACCCCAACGGCGGGTTCGCGTTCCTGCGCGAGGCGTACGAGGCGACCGAGTACCACTACGACGGCCCGGTGACCGTGCCGGTGTTGTGGGACCGGTGGAGCGGACGCATCGTCAGCAACCACGCGCCGCACATCCTGCGCGACCTGGCCACCGGTTTCGGCGGCGGCGACGCGCTCTACCCCGCAGAGCGGCGTGAGGAACTGTGCGCGTTGGAAACCCTGTTCGAGGAGGACATCACCGACGCCGCACAGCGTGCCGGGCGGGCCTCGGCGGGCCCACGGCGGGCCGAGGCGATGAGCACCGTGTCGGCGACCCTGGCGATGGCCGAACGGCGGCTCGCGGCACGGCCGTTCCTGCTGGGTGACACGCTCACCGCGGCGGACGTGCAGTTGTGGACCACGCTCGTGCATCTGGACGCGGTGCACAAGCGGCACCTGGACGCCCAGGACGTACATCGGCTCGCGGCGCACCCGCATCTGTGGGCGTATGCACGGCGGTTGAACCTGATCCCGGCGTTCCGCGACAACCTGCGATTGGAGCACATCGCCCGAAACCACCGGAGCCACTGTCGTGGTCCGGCGGCTTCGGGTGTCTCGATCGCGCTCAACGACTGGAGCTGATCCGGCCGGCGCGGCGGTGTGGGGCCGGGGAGCGAAGGCGCGCTGCGACCTTCGGCGCTCACACCGCCGGTCGGTACGGGCTCGGGCCTTCGGCGCTCACAGCGCTTCGGCGCTCACACCGCCACGTCGGTGCGGTGCGCGCCGGCCGGGCGCGGCGCCGGCAGGCGCAGGTGTTCGCGCAGCGTGCTGCCCTCGTATTCGCTGCGGAAGACGCCGCGTTCCTGGAGGATCGGCACCACTTGGTCGACGAACTCGTCCAGGCCGGCCGGGGTCAGGTGCGGGACCAGGATGAAGCCGTCGCTCGCGCCGTCGCGTACGTGCACCTCCATCCGGTCCGCGACGTGTTCGGCGGTGCCGATGAACGTCTGTCGGGCGGCCACCTCGATCACTACCTCGCGCAGGCTCAATCCTCCCTTGGTCGCTGCAAGTTCGCGCCAGCTGCGAGCCAGCTCCAGCGGGTCGCCGCCGGTGCGGACCCGACCTCGGGCGATCGAGGTGCCATCGGTGACCGGGTCGAAGTCCGGGAGCGGGCCGTCCGGGTCCAGTTCGGACAAGTCTCGGCCCCACACCTGTTCGACGAACTGGATCGCGTTTTGCGGACTGACCTGTTGCCGACGGATCCAGGCGGCCTTGTCCTGGGCCTCCTCGGCGGTCGCGCCGATCACCGCGGTGACCGCGGGCAGGATCTTCAGCTCGTCAGGACTTCGCCCGTGCCGGGCCGCGCGACCCTTCATGTCCGCGTAGAAGGCCCGGCCCGCCTCGTATTCGCCGTGCCGGGAAAAGATCACGTCCGCCTGTGCGGCGCCGAATTCACGGCCGTCCTCGGAGTCGCCGGCTTGGATCAGCACCGGCCGGCCCTGCGGGCCACGCGGCACGGTGAAGCGGCCCTCGATGGCGAAATGCAGTCCGTGGTAGTCGAATCGACCGGCGTCGGAAGCCGCGAACACGCCGCCCTCGGTGTCGGCGACGTGCGCGTCCGGGGCCCAGCTGTCCCACAGCGTGCGGGCCGCCCCGACGAACTCGATGGCCCGCTCGTAGCGTTCCTCGCGCGGCAGGAAGCCGCCGCGGCGGAAATTCTCCCCTGTCCAGGCGTCCGGCGAGGTGACCACGTTCCAGGCCGCGCGGCCGCTGCTGAGATGGTCGAGGGAGGCGATCTTGCGGGCGAGTTCGTACGGCTCGTTGTAGGTGGCGGTGGCGGTGGCGGCCAGGCCGATTCGGTCGGTGATCGCGGCGAGTGCCGCCAGCACGGTGAGTGCGTCCGGGCGGCCGGCGACGTCCAACTCAAGGATGGTGCCATGGTGTTCGCGCAGTCGCTGCCCCTCGGCCAGGAAGAAGAAGTCGAACCTGCCGCGCTCGGCGGTGCGCGCGAGGTGCTCGAACGAGTCGAAGTCGATCTGACTGCCCGAGCGCGGATCGCTCCACACGGTGGTGCTGTTGACGCCGGGGAAGTGCGCGGCGAGGTGGATGCGGGTGCGGGGGCGGTGCCCCGAACCGCGGGATTGGGGGCTTCGGGACGAGGGGCTGGTGGGGTGGGGGCTGGTGGGGTGGGGCATCGGCGACCTCTCCTCAGGTCCGGGCGTAGCGGTTGGCGGGCAGCGGCAGGCCGAGGTGTCCGCGCAGAGTGCCGGCGGTGTACGCCTCCCGGACCAGGCCGCGTTCGCGCAGGAGTGGCACCAGGTCCTCGACGATTCGGTCCAGGTCGTACGGCAACACGCCCGGGAGGAGCGTGAAGCCGTCGACCGCGCCGCCGACATACCACCCGGCGAGGCGGTCCGCGAGGGCCTGGGGGGTACCGGTGAAGGAGAGCCCGCCCGGGACCGGGACGTCCGAGCGTGCGTCGAGGAGGCTGCGTTCGCGGCGGGCATCCGAGTCGGTCGCGGCCAGGTACACGGTGATCTCGGCGAGCACCCGAAGTTCGCCGGGGTCGCGCTCGTTGCCCTCGGCGATGGCGTGCGCGCGCTCGCGCAGTCGATGGGCCTCGTCGGGCCCGGACGCGTCGACGAAGAGCACATCGGCGAAGCGCGCGGCGATCTCCAGCGTGTCGGGGCCGTCCACGGTGATCCCGGTCACCGGCCGGCCCTGCGGCGGGCGCGGCGTGATGGAGGGGCCGCGGACGTCGAAGTAGGTGCCCTCGAAGTCGACGTAGTGCAGTTTGTTCCGGTCCAGGAACCGGCTTGTGGCCACGTCGCGGATGATCGCGTCGTCCTCCCAGCTGTCCCACAGCCGACCGACCACGTCCACGAATTCGGCTTGCTCGTCGCTGAGTTCACCGGCCGGGGCGACCGGTTTACGGCCGAAGTGGCGGGCCTCGGCGACGGTTCGGGAGGGCTGGGGCCACCAGCCGGCGCGGCCTCGGCTGACGTGGTCGAGGGTGGCGATCGAGGTGGATACGTGGAACGGCTCGGTGTGGGTGGTGGTCGCGGCCGGGATCAGGCCGATCGAGCCGGTCACGGGGGCCAGCCGTGCGGCCACCGAAACCGCGTCGAGGCGGCCCGGTATCCGGGCGGAGGGAGGCCCGAGCGAGTCGTCGAGTCGGACGAAGTCGAGCAGGCCGCGTTCGGCGGTGCGGGCCAGCTCGACCCAATAGCGCGGATCGAACAGTTCGGCGGGGCGGGCATACGGCGAGCGCCACGCGGCGGGGTGCCGGCCCGCGCCGTCGAGCGCGACACCGAGGTGGAGGTGGCCGGTGGTCATGCGAACTCCCATGTCGTACGGGCGGGTCGGCCCCGACCGGTCGGCGGGCGGGTGCGCCGACCGGTGCGGGTCAGGCGACGGCGGCGGGGCGGCGCAGCCGCGCGGAGAACGCGTCGGCGAGTTCCTCCAACGGCGCGACGCCCTCGGCTTCGATCCCGCCCTCGGCGGAGACGAACCGCTCGTGTACGAACCAGCCCTGTGCGACGTGGTCGGCGCCGAGCGAGGTCAGCACCGGGCGCAGCGCGTAGTCGAGCGCCAGGACGTGCGCGGGGGTGCCGCCGGTGAGCACCGGCAGGATCTCCTTGCCACGTAGCGCGAACTGCGGGAGCACGTCCAGGAACGTCTTGAGCACGCCGCTGTAGGCGGCCTTGTAGACCGGGCTGGCGATCACGAGCGCGTCGGCGTCGGCGACCCGGGCCAGGGCGGCGCGCAGGTCCGGGTCGGCGAAGTCGGCGTGCAGCAGTGCCTGGGCGGGCAGGTCGCGCACGGCGAGGATGGACACGTCGTGTCCGTCGGCGGTCAACCGGGCGGCGACGTGGCGGGCGACGACGCCGGTGCGCGAGGTCGCGGAGGGGCTGCCCCATACGGTCAGGACGGTTGCCATGGGTTACCTCGGTTCAGGGTGGTTCGGGTGATGGTTCCGGGGTGGCGCAGGGGTTGAATCCGAGTGCCGGTGGCGCCGGTGATTGGTGGTGCGGTCCGCGTGATGCGCCGGGTTGCCGTGTGATCGGCCGCGAAGGCGGTCGGTCTCGACGGGAGGTGCACCCCGTCGACCTCTTCGGTCGTGTCGGCCCCGTCGCCGTTCCCGCCGCCGTCCGCCACTTCGATCTCGGTGGACAGCGGGATCGGAAGCGAACGGTCGGAGGCGACCGGGTCGGTCGGGGGATCTCGCTCGGCGGGAGATCGCTCCCACCGGCTGCGGGGTGGGGCGCTGCGGGCAGTCGGCGAACGGTCGGTCCGGTGCCGTGGCGTACCTGGGTACGTGTGGGGCGCCGGCCGGCGTTCGGTCCCGATCGAGGGGACGCCGACGGCGCGGCCTGGGCCGCGCGCTTTGGTCAGCTACAACAGGCGGCGCTGGTGACACGCCCGAGGTCGATGTGGAGGCGGGCGGACAGCAGCCAACCGGCGGTGGACATGACCGCCCCGTCGCTGCGTCGCGCGTGATGCGCCACCGGGATCCCCTCGCTGGGCCGTGGCGGAACGCCACGGCAAGTTGTTCCGGAACTTAACCCGCCGGGCGGTGCTCGGTCAATTGCTCGAAGGCGACCGCGACGGTTCGACATTGACAACTCGTCAGACGGCTCCGTAGCGTCGACGTCGTGAGCCTCGACCTCTTCCTCGTGTCGTGCCGCCCCATCGACCTGTGTCGTGTGGCCGGCGGGCTGTGTCGTACCCGCGGCTGATCTCGCCGCCGCGCCCCTCGGTCCTGTGCGCCGGGGAATCCCGAGCATCCGCCCGGATCGCGCATCCGGCCTTGTGGCGTAAGGCCCTTCCTACCCGCTGAACCAGCATCTCGGCGTGCCCGTATCCGGGCGCCGGGTGACGGTTCGCGTTCTTCTGCCGTACCCCCACGAGGGGAGAGCCATGCCCGACCATCCGTCCGGCCGTCTCCGCCCAGTCGCCGTCTGCATCGTCGGCGCGGGTCCCGGTGGCGCGTCCGTTCTCGAACGCCTCCTGGCCAACGTCCCCGAGTTGCTCGGTGACCGTCCGCTGCACGTGCATGTCGTCGACCCCTACCCACCGGGTGCGGGTCGGGTGTGGCGGCGGGCCCAGTCGCCGCTGCTGTGGGCGAATTCGTTGGCCGCCGACATCACGCTGTTCACCGACGAGGTGTCCACGATCGAGGGGCCGATCCGGCCGGGACCCTCGCTGGCCGAGTGGGCCGCGGCCCGCACCGACGAGCTGCGCGAGGATCGGGACGCCGCCGAACCGGAGCCGTTTGCGGCGGAGTTGGCCGCGTGCGGGCCGACCTCGTTCCCGTCCCGGCCATTGCTCAGCACGTATCTGGCCTGGTTCTTCCGCACCACCGTCGAGGGGGCGCCGGCCAACGTGCGGGTGATCGTGCATCAGACGGCGGTCGTGGACATCACCGACGGGCCGCGCCGACAGCGGGTCCAGTTGGCCGGGCGACGGCCATCGCTCCAGGTGGACGCGGTAATCCTGGCCCAGGGGCACTTGGACGCCGAACCGACAGCGGAGGAACGCGAGCAGATCAGGTTCGCCCGCCGGCACGGACTCGCGTACATCCCGACCGGGTACACCGCCGATCTGGACCTGGACGCGCTGCGCCCGGGCGAGCCGGTACTGGTGCGCGGCATCGGGTTGGCCTTCGTCGACCTGATGGTGCGGTTGAGCCACGGTCGCGGTGGCATGTTCGAGCGGGACGCGGCGGGTGTGCTGCGCTATCGGGCCTCCGGGCGCGAGCCGCTGCTGCTTGCGGCCTCGCGCCGCGGCGTGCCGTACCGGTCCAAGACCGGTTACCCATGGACGGGTGAACGGCCGCCTCTGCCAAGGCACTTCACTGTCGAGGCGGCCCGGGCAACGGCAGATGTCTGGCCGTTGATCGGCAAGGAGTTGGCGGGTGCGCACTATCACCGGCTGTTCACCGCGCACGGCGAGCGCACCACGATGGAATGGGCGGAGTTCGACGCGGAGTTCGCGGCGGCGGCCGATCCGAGCGAGTTGATCGCGCGCGCGGTGCCGGATCCGGCCGACCGGTTCGACCGGGCGCTGTTGGACCGGCCGGTGCAGGGGCGGCCGTTCGCCGACCAGGACGCGCTCCAGGAATGGATGCACGCGCACATCGAGGCCGACCTGACCCGCCGGCACGATCCCGCGTACAGCCAGGATCTAGCCGTTATACACGCGCTGTTGAGCGTGTACGGGGTGGTGCTCCGGCTTCAGGACGCGGGTGATCCGGTGCCGGATCCGGCCCGGTTGCTCGGCTTCTTCAGCTATCTGGCCAGTGGCCCGCCGGGGCCGCGTCTGGAGGAGTTGCTCGCCTTGGCCCGGGCCGGGGTGATCCGCTTCCTCGGCGAGGATGTCGAGATAGCCGGCGACGACGACTCGGGCGACTGGCGGGCGAGCAGTCCGAGTCTGCCGGGCGTGCGGGTGCACGCCCGCGCGCTGGTGGAGGCCCGGTTGCCCGATCCGTCGCTGAAGCGCACCCGGGACGCGCTGTTGCGCCGACTGGCCGCGCGGGGCGAGGCGTCCACGGATTCCGCGGGCCGGCTGAACACGCGTGCGGGCGATCGTCGGGTGGTGAACGTGCACGGCGACGCGCATCCGGGTCGGTTCGCGGTCGGCCACGGCGTGGCGGGCGGCGCCGGGAGCGCGGGGTTCTCCCGGCCCCGCTTCGACGCGCCGGCGTTTCGGGTCAACGACGCGTTGGTTCGGGGCGTGTTGGATCATCTGCGGGAGATCGGACCCGCCACTGATCGCACTCTCGATCGGCTGGAACTTGTAACAGGAGCCACCCAGTGACCAGGAGCCACCGAGTGACCAGGAGCCACCCAGTGACCACTCAGCTCGGCTACGCGAGCCCCGTCGACATCGACACGTACGGTCCGTACGCGGTCACCGACCCGCAGTACCCGTTCGCCGGTCTGATCGGCGACCCCGAATTCCCCGAGGAGGCCGGGCGATACCACCTGTATCTGTCGCACGGCTGCCCATGGGCGCACATCGCTGCGATCGTGCGACATGCGCGCGGGCTCACCGAGATCGTCGGTGCGTCCTATGTGGACGAGGAACGCGACGCCCGGGGTTGGGCGTTCCGGGAGCGGTTCGGCCCGGACCCGGTGAACGGGTTCACCCTGCTGCGGGAGGCCTACGAGGCGACGGCGCCGGGCTACGCGGGGCACATCTCGGTGCCGACGCTGTGGGACCGGTCCGGCGATCGCATCGTGTCGAACGCGTTCGACGCCATTCCGAACAACCTGGCCACGAGCTTTGCCGAACTGGTCGGCGAGCACGCGCTGGACCTGTACCCGGAGGACCTGCGCGAGGCAATCGACATCACCGACACCGACTTCGCGACCGCCGCGCGCAAGGGCGGCCTGTGGACGTCGGAGGAGGGCGAGACGATCAACACGCTGGAGCGCTCGGATGCGCATCTGGCGGACAGGCGCTACCTGTTCGGGGATCGGCTGACCATCTCGGACATCCGGTTCTGGGTGAAGCTGCTGCGCTTCCCGGAGACCTACCGGGCCGCGGTCACCCAGGACGGTCGCACCCTGGTGGACTACCCCAACCTGTGGGCCTACGCGCGAGACCTGTACACCCGGCCGGAGTTCCGCGAGACCACCGATCTCGCGGTACAGGCGGAGAACCGGCTGCGTCGGTTCCCCGAGTCGCCGGCCTCCCCCACCGCCGAGCAGTGGGCGGTGCCGCAGGACCGGTCAGCGCTGAGCTGACCCTCGGCTCGCCGATCCGACGCGGGGTCGGGTCGGTGTCGGTCCTGCGGGATGCGCCGCACGTTGGGACGCGTGCGCGCTGGGGATCCCGGGGTGCGGGACCGGATCGGGGTGCGCCGCCGGGCGGAGGGCGCCTGCGGCGCATCCCCGAGGTACCGGGCGATCCGGTGCGGAGGGCGACCGGATCGCCCGGGTGTTGGGTGGGCTGGTCGCCTGGGTCGCCCGGATGGGCTGCTCCGCTTGGGCCGCTCGGGAACGCATCGGGAGGGTGGGGATCTCGGCCTGCCCGGCCGGACGGCCGGAGGAAGGACGGAAGGACGGACGGACGGAGTCGAACGGGTTTGTGGGCCTGGGGGAATGACCGATCGGGTGTACCGCACACGATCTGATGGATCGACCGGGCTCCGGCCCGGCCGGGTGGAGTGGCCGAGAGGCGAGGCAACGGCCTGCAAAGCCGTTCACGCGGGTTCGAATCCCGTCTCCACCTCGAAGGGCTGAACGCCGCACGAACTGCGGGCGGCCGGAGCGGAGTTCCCGGACTCCGAGATCACGGCCGTGCGCCTGCGGCCCTCGTGGGGCTTTGCCCACGAGGGCCCACGACTTGCCACCCGAGGTTCCGTGCGCTCGCGCGCCGCGCGGCCTTGGGCGTCGACGACAAAGTCGGCCCGGGAACGACAATGGTCGACGCCGAACCGACAAGGATGCGCTCGCGACGGGTCCGTTGCTCGGTGGAACGCGCGGACGAGGGAAAAGATTCGGGCGCCGGGTGAACCTTGGCCCCCTTCGGGCCGCCCAAAGGATGGACGCCGTTCACTCGCAGTCCCGAGAATGTCCCGAACCTGTCCCTTTCGCTTTTCGGAGGCCCTGGGTGACATTCCGTCAGCATTCGTCTCGACGACGATCCGTGCCGAGTACGCGGCGGCGACGGATCGGTGTCGTGGCCACGACCGTGGCCGGCGCCCTCGCCGGCGGCGCGCTCGTCATCGCGCCCGCTCCCGCCGTTGCGGCGCCCGCCGTGGACGTGTTGCTCGCCGAGGTGTACGGCGGCGGCGGCAACAGCGGCGCAAGCCTGACCAACGACTTCATCGAGTTGGCGAACAAGGGTCCGGCCGCCGTCGCGGTCGATGGTTGGAGCGTGCAGTACCTCCCGGCCGCGCCCAAGCCGACGTCGGCCTGGCAGGTCACCGTGCTGACCGGCGCGGTGGCGCCCGGCGGCCGGTACCTGATCGGCGAGGCCAAGGGCGCCGGCGGCACCCTCGCGCTGCCCACTCCGGACGCGCAGGGTGCGATCAACATGTCCGGCACCGGCGGCACCGTCGCGCTGGTCCGCGGCACCACGGCGCTCACCTGCCTGACCGCGGCGGACTGCCTGGCCGACGGCCGGGTCGTGGATGTCGCGGGCTACGGCGACGCGGTGGTCCGCGAGGGCACCCCGGCGGCCGGCGCGTCGAACTCGGCTTCGGTGGGCCGGACTTCTTCGCTCGCGGACACCGACGACAACGGCGCGGACTTCGCCGCGGGTGCACCGACGCCGCTCAACGCGCGTGGACAGGGTCCGACCGACCCGGGTCCGGGCGAGCCCGAGCCGACCAACGCGCGGATCCACGAAATCCAGGGCACCACCCGGGTGTCGCCGAAGAACGGGACTCGGGTGACCAGCGTGCCGGGCGTGGTGACCGGTGTGCGCAGCTTCGGCAGTGCACGCGGCTTCTGGTTCCAGGACACCCAGCCGGACGACGATCCCCGCACGTCCGAGGGGCTGTTCGTGTTCACCGGCACGGTCACCCCGAAGGTCGCGGTCGGCGACGCGGTCAAGGTGACCGGCAAGGTCGAGGAGTTCTATCCGGGCGGCGCGAACGCCGGCGGCCAGTCGCTGACCCAGGTCACCGACGCCACGTGGGTGGTCGGCGCATCCGGACAGACGTTGCCCGCACCGGTATCGCTCGACGCGGCGACCCTGCCGGACGCGTACACGCCCACCGGGACACCCTCGATCGAGGCACTCGCGCTGGAGCCGACGAAGTACGCGTTGGACCTGTACGAGTCGCTCGAAGGCCAGTTGACGCGCGTAGGCGAATCGCGCGTGGTCGGCCCGAGCACCTCGTTCGGCGAATTGTGGGTCACCCTGGAGCCGACGCAGAACCCGACCGCGCAGGGCGGCACGCTGTACAACGGGTATGACGCGCAGAACAGCGGCCGGCTCAAGGTCGCGTCGCTGATCCCGTTCTCCCAGGAGCCGTTCCCGCAGGCGAACGTCGGCGACACGCTCACCGGTGAGACCGCCGGCCCGCTCACGTACGACCAGTTCGGCGGGTACTCGCTGGCCGCGACCACGCTGGGCAAGGTGGTCGAGGGCACGCTGACGCCGGAGACGACGCGGGACCAGAAGAACAGCGAACTCGCGGTCGCCACGTACAACGTGGAGAACCTCTCCCCCAAGGACACCCAGGCCAAGTTCGACCGGCTCGCGAAGGGCATCGTCACCAACCTGTCCACGCCGGACGTGGTGGCCCTGGAGGAGATCCAGGACAACAGCGGACCCACCAACGACGGTGTGGTCGCCGCCGATCAGACGCTGGACAAGCTGGTCGCGGCGATCAAGGCTGCGGGCGGACCGGCCTATTCGTGGCGCTCTATCGAGCCGGTCGATGGCAAGGACGGCGGCCAGCCGGGCGGCAACATCCGTAACGCGTTCCTGTTCGACGCTACGCGCGTCGAGTTCGTGGACCGTCCCGGCGGCGGTTCCACGAGCGCGGTGGGCGTCCGCAAGGACTGGCTGGGGCGTACCCGGTTGACCCAGTCCCCGGGCCGGGTCTCCCCCGCGGACCCGGCGTGGGAGAACAGCCGCAAGCCGCTCGCGGCGGAGTTCCGCTTCCGCGGCAAGACGGTGTTCGTGATCGCGAACCACTTCGCCTCCAAGGGCGGCGACCAGGCGCTGGACAGCCGATTCCAGCCGCCGACGCGCAGCTCGGAGGTCCAGCGGGTGGCGCAGGCGAAGGTGCTGCGCTCGTTCGTGGACGAGCTGCTGAAGTCCGACCCGAAGGCGAATTTGGTGGTGCTCGGCGACCTGAACGACTTCGCGTTCTCGCCGACGCTCAAGACGCTCACCGACGGCGGCGCACTGCGCACGATGGTCGACACGCTGCCCGCGAACGAGCGCTGGGGATACGTGTTCAACGGCAACAGCCAGATGCTCGACCACATTCTGACCAGCCCGCGGATCAGCCGCTTCGAGTACGACATCGTGCACGTGAACGCGGCGTTCGCGGACCAGGCAAGCGATCACGATCCGCAGGTGCTGCGTGTGCACCCGAGCACGGGGAACGACTTCCTGGATCTGCTGGAGCAGCTGTGGGAGGAGTTGTTCGAGCGGTCCTGAGGGGGATCGACGTCGGGCCCACCCGGGGCTGCTCTCGATGACGGGCCCGGGGGCTGCTCTCGATGACGGGCCGGGACTCGTCTCGGCGCCGGTCGGTCTTGACCTCGATCTCGACTCGGACTCGGAGTCGGAGTCGGAGTCGGAGTCGGACTCGGAGTCGGGTCCGAACTCGGGCTCGGCGTCGCCGGGTCCGGGTTCGGGTCTGCGGCCTCAGTTTTGACGTAGCGTCACCTCGCGCCCGGCACCGGGGTCGGTGTCGGTGTCGGGCGCGAGGGTCGTCCGGGCGGTTCGGGCTGCCCGAGCCGGCGGGCGGGCTATCCGGGCCACCCGTCGCTTGGAACTACAGGCCGGTGGCAGGCGGTTCGACCTGAGACAGCGCCCGCGCGGCCGCCTCGGCCAGGGCACAGGCGTCGGCGACGCAGTCGTAGTCGACGTGTTCGGGCAGGTCCGTGTGCAGGTGGTAGTGCGGGATCAGCTTCTGGTCGTCGATCGAGACCAGGGTCGCCGTCGGGTAGCCGTGCCGATTGGGCACCACGCCGTCGGTGGAACTGCGTGAGCGCAGTCCGGTCAGCACCGCGATGTCGTTGCGAGTGGCGCACTCGGAGAGCAGGTTGTTAAACGGGACGTCGTAGGGCTCCATGTGCAACGGGCCCTCGGCCTCCAACAGGACCAAATTTCCCGAACCGACCGTGTCGACGTTGAGGAACCACGTGCGTTCGCGGTCGAGTTCGGGGAAGTGGCGGCGGGCAAAGCCCCGGATACCCTCCTGGAGCGCTTCCTCGGCACCGGCCGAGACAAGCAACACCCGTACGCCAGCCACCGGTTCGTCGCGCAGCGTGGCGGCGAGCGCGACCAGCACGGCGACTCCGGACAGGTTGTCGTTGGCACCCGGGACCGCGCGACTGCGGCCTATCTGGGTGAACGCGGCCGTACTCACCGCGGCGAGGCCGATCCCGGCACGGCGCACGCCGTTGGCCCCGGTGGCCGCGCCGAGCGCGATCAGGGCGGGGCCGGCGACCACCGGCCACCACAGCGGCGGGTTCTCACTCGCCTTGTCCACCAGGTGCGGGTAGCGGGTGGCCAACCAACGCGCGGCCCGCTCGTCGAACACCGCTCCTGTCGGCGCCGCGTCGTGATGTGCCGTCACCACGAGGGTGCGCGCCGCGTCCGGGTCACCGACGGAGGCGACCACGTTGTACGCGCTGCGCCGCCGGCCGCCGAGGACGCGACGGGCGTACTGGCCGCGATAGGAGATGTCGTCGGCGATGCCGAGGGCGGCGGCGGCGGCAACCAGCGTTGCCGAGACCCGCGAACGCCCGGCGAGCAGACCGGCCACCGTCGCGATCGCGGTGAGCGTCCCGATCGGGCGCGCGTACGACGTGTACGCCGGCTCCTCCTCGACCACGGCGTCCCTGGCCCCGAGTTCGCGCAGCATCTCCGCGATGCGCTGCGCCGCCTCGCGCTCGCCGGCCGAGGTGGGCAGCCGCTCGATCTTGGCCAACGGCTCTATCACGGCCCGCAGTTCGGCCTCGGACGGCCGGCGCGACCGCTTCCTGCGGCTGTGCCCCCGAAGTGCGTCGTTTCCCCCGCGGCTCGTCATCCCGCCACGATGCCACGCCCACCCGCACCCTGTCCGCCCCGCCGAGCACCTTTGTTACCGGCGAGTCGGTTCGGGGGGCGAGTTCGGACGGTGAGCATGGGCAATGGGCTTGGACGATGGGCATGTGCGGTCGGCTTGGACGATCGGCATGGGCGATGGGCTCAGCGGGCGGGCTCGGGAGCGGCCGGCTCCGGCGGTGGGTTCGGCCGGGTGCAGCCCTAGCGGCACCCGGGCGCGTCCACCGCCCCCGGCAGCTCCGTGGCCTCGTCGGTCACCGCGGCCGGCGCCGCGTTCTTGCGCGTCGCCAGTACCGCTCCGCCCAGGATCAGCACGAACGACGCCCCGATCGCGAGCGTGAACCTCTCGTCCAGGATCAGCACCCCGGCCGCCACCGCGACCGCCGGATTGACGTACGTGATCACCGTCGCCCGCGCCGCACCCACCTCGCGCACCAGTTCGAAGAAGATCACCATCGCGATCGCGGTGCACACCAGCGCCAGCACGCCCATCGCGCCCAGCGCCTTGCCGCCCGGCACGTGCGAGGGCCACTGCGCGGCGGCGAGCGGTATGTACACCAGCGCGGTGAAGCCCAGGCACACCACGGTCATCGGCAGGCTCGGCACGTCCTTGAGCCTGCGCTCCGCCACCAGCGCCGCACCCGCGTAGCACAGGGCCGTCGCGAGCACCTCGAGCGCCGCCCACGGATCCCCGCCGCCGAGGGTGGGCCCGGCCAGTACCGCGACCCCGCCGAACCCGATCGCCAGACCGGCCCAGCGCACCGGACCCATGCGCTCGGTGCCACCGGTCAGGTACACCAACACCGCCCCGAAGATCGGCACCGACGCGATCAGCAGCCCGGTCGTCGAACTGGACAGCCGCCGCTCGGCGTCCGAAAGCATCCACCAGGGCCCGACGAACTCGGTCACCGCGAACACCAGAAGTGGCCACTTGTACGGGCCCAACCCCCGCATGCCCGCGCCGCGCAGCGCGAACGGCAACAGCAGCAGGGCCCCGAGTCCGGTGCGCACGAACACCAACACGCCGGGCGAGACCTCGTCCACCGCGACTTTGATCAGCAGGTACGGGATCCCCCAGATCACGCACATGCACGCGAACAACAACGCTCCACGACGACTCACGGCCGTGTCCCCTCAATCTCTTGATCGAAGAGGATGATCAACCACGCGGGGCCGATCGGTCTAGAACGTGGTTGCGGAGCACGCTGCTGCGGTAGCCGGCGGGGGTCACGCCCAGCACTCGGCGAAACCATCGCCCCAGATGCGCCTGATCCGCGAACCCGACCGCGAGCGCCGCCTCGGCCGGCGTCATTCCCGCGGCGAGCAGCACCTTGGCACGGGCGACCCGGTGCTGGGCGAGCCAGGCGTACGGGGGCAACCCGACCGCGTCGCGAAACGCACGCAGGGTCTGGTAGCGGGACAGCCCGATCCCGGCCGACAGCTCGCTCAACGACGGCGGCCGCACCAGCTGGTCGGCCAGCCGCTCACGAACCGCGCGGGCCACCCGGGCGGCGTCCGGCGAGCCGGGCCGATCGGCCCGGGCCTGTACCGCGTACCGCCCGACGAGGGCCCGCAGCACCTCCACGACGCGGGACTCGCCCTCGAACGCGTCGCCGCCGGCGGTCAGGTGCACGTGCACGGCGACCATCTCGGCGGCGAGCGCCGGATCCGCCACCAGCAGCGACGGGAAGTGCGGGGCGGGGCCGGGCAGGTCCTCGCCGACCAGGGCTGCCGAGGGATAGAAGACGCGGTAGGCGTACCCCTCGGGGATGCCGGGACCGCCGGTGTGCGTCTCGCCCGGCTCGGCGACCACGATGGTGCCGGGCCCGGATCGGTGCACCGTGCCGCGGTAGCCGATCTGCTCGACGCCCTCGACGCACACCCCGATCGCGTACTCCTCGTGCGCGTGCGGCGCGTACCGGTGCCGGCGAAATCGCGCGGTCATCAGGTCGAGGGGTGTGTCCTCGACGCCGTAGACGCGCGTCCACACGGCGGACTCGCCGCGCCCGCGGTCGGGACGCCCGCGCGCGTCGGGGTGAGGGCTGCCGGGGGCGCTGGGTGGGACGGGCAGGTCGCGCGGTTCGGGTCGGCCGGGTGGGCTGGGCGCATGGGGTGGGCTGGGCGGGCTGGGCGGGTCGGGTGCGCGGAGGCCGCCGGGGGCGCCGGGCGGTTCGGGTGGGGCGGACGGGCCGGGTGCGCGGAAGCTGCCGGAGGCGCCGCCGGGTATCCGGTGGCCGCCCGGTGGGCCGGGCCGGCCGGGTGTGCCATGTACACGGGGGCCGCCGGGGCCGCCCGGTACGGGGTCACCATTCATGTCGATTCGCTCTCAGATATCCGTGCACGGGCCGCCCCGGCACGATCGGCTCGAACCACTCCTCCGGCCCGGGATCCGACAGCCGCAGCTCGACCGACTCCGGGTCGTCCGACGCCGCGTCGCTGAACGTCACAAACGCCGCCTCGACGTCGTCGTCGTACAGCCCGTGCCGCTCCAACAGCGACGCCGCCTGATCCACCAACAACCGCAACGCCATCTCCTCGGCAAAGCACGCGGGCGGCGCCCACTCGTTCCCGCCGAGCCGCCCGGTGACCGTGACGGCGGCCACCACGAACCGCCGGACGAATCCCTCCTCCAGGATGGGCAACGCATCCAGCACGAAGAACGAAGCCCCATCCGCTTCACGAAGATTCACCAGATCCGTGAACAACAGATCCACGAGCACCCCGACCGAACTCGCCACGGCCCCCGCCGCGAGCCGGGCCTTCTCCTCGGGTACGTCGGGCTGCGCGGTATCCGGCTCACACCCGAACGCGTCCAACCCGAACGCCCGCACCCCCGCGGCCTGCCGCTCGATCCGCAGCCGCTCCTCCGGCATCGGCCGTCGCGCCCGCAACGCCGGATCCCCCGCCGGCGCATCCGGCCCGTCCGCCGCCAGCAGACTCTCGTACACCAACTCCTCATGCAGCTGCACCTCGCTGCGCACCACCCGCCAATCCGCGAGCAACCCACTGGCCTCCAGCACCGCCAGCACCATCTGCCGCGCCGTCCGCTCGGCCGCCTCCAACGTCGGCGCATCCACCGACATCAACACCGCAGCCCCATCCGACCGAGGCGTCACCCGATAGTCCACCAGGTCCACCCCGACCCCATCCGCCTCCTCGAACCCCTCCACGGACTCGAGCCCATCACTCAGCAACGCCCCGACCCCGAGCCGCTGGAGTTCATCCAGATCGGGATAGGTCTCGAGCGGCACGACATCGACATTCACCGGATAAGCCACCCCAAGATCTTCCCGGACCCACCCCCCTGCCCACGCCCGACACCACCGAAGAACCACGTGGCGGACCACCCCCCAATGTGCGATATGGTTTCCGTGTTCGGCCAGCCGAACACCGGGACGTGGCGCAGCTTGGTAGCGCACTTGACTGGGGGTCAAGGGGTCGCAGGTTCAAATCCTGTCGTCCCGACGGTGTTCAAGAGGCGCTGACTTAGGCGAAAGCCCAGGTCAGCGCCTCTTACTGGTTTAGACCACTAGGCAGTTGGCGTCGGCGCCGCAAGGCGCTCATGGACCAGTTATGGACCGACCGGGCGTCAGATGGGCCATGAGGGCCTCCCCCGCACTCGTGATCGAACGATGATCGGGGTGGAGGTAGCGCTGCGTCGTGGAAAGGGATCCATGACCGGCGATCATCCGCAGGACGTGAACGGGAACACCCGCGTCGGCCATCCACGTGAGCCCGGTGTGACGCAACCCATGCCGGAGTAGGTACTCGTACCCGCACGCGCTGACGACCGCGTCCCAGTGGGTGGCGTCGCGCAGAATCGCGGTGGTGATCCGCCCGCCTCGTGGTCCTTTGAACAACCGCCCCATCGGATCCGGGCCCGCCGAATCGATCCTGCGCTGCACCAGATCGCGGATCGTCGGGATGATAGGCACCTTCCGGCGACGCTTCCCCTTGGTGCCCTTGTCCACCAGGCCGCCCGGCGAAGTGGTGGTCTGCCGGCACAGGTTCCACACCCACGTGCGGGTGTCGATGTCCCCGACCCGCACACCGGACACCTCCCCGATACGGGCAGCGGTACTTCCGGCGAACAGGACCACGTCACCCCACCCGCGGTACCGCCCGGACGAACGCTCGACCAACGCGTCGGCGAGACCGCTCAACGCGGCCCAGTCCGGCAGGGCCAGCGCCCTGGGATCGTCGAGTTCGTCCTCCGCCTTGCGGAACTCGCTCTGCCAACCTGTGATCCGCGCCGGATTGTGCTCGATCAGACCGTCACGCACGGCCTGCTGCATCACCCGAACCAACACCGCCGCGCTGTTCTTGATCGTCGAGCGGCCACTACCGTCGGCGATCCACCCGTAGACCGCACGATCGACCGCACCGTGCGTGATCGCGTCCACCTGTAGATGCCCCAACCACGGCACCACCCGTAGCCGCCAGCCCGCCAGATAAGGGTCGGTGGTCTTGCGCTCCAGCCCACGCAGCGCCATGTCCATGACGGCGGTCCCGTACTCGGACAGGGACATCGTCGCCATGGTCGGGTCCACACCCGCAGCGACCAACTTCCGCATGCGGTCGATCCACGCGAGCGCCCCGTCCTCCGTGGTCGAACTCGCCGAGACCGAGTGGCGCTTGCGAGCCGCGGCATCGCTCCACCGGACCTTGAACGAGAGCGACAGGGTACAGATGGCCCCGTTCTCCGCGCGCAGCTGGATCGACATGTCCATCGCGATGCCGAGTTCGGGGTGGATCGGTCCCTGGATCGCGTTGGCCTGCACGATCGGCGCCCCGGCCTGGTACGCGAACAGGTCGACGGTGTGCGTGGCGTGGTGCCACAGCAGGTGGTCGATCCAGGAGCGCTGCTGCCGGAGGGCGTTGAGGTTGGTGCGGCGGAAGAAGTAGGTCTGCACGTCCATCTGCTGGATCCGGAACTGCCCGGCCTGGATCCGCTGCCGCACCCACTGGTGGCTGGGGTTGAAGCACCGGGTGTGCCCCACCATCGCGACGAGCCCGTGCGCTGCTGCGCGGCCCGGCACGCCTCGGCGTCGGCGAGCGAGGCGGCCAGCGGGATCTCGACCTGGACGTGCTTGCCCGCCTCCAGGCAGGCCAGCGTCTGCGCGGCGTGCATCGGCGTGGGCGTGGCGAGGATGACGGCGTCGACGTCGTCCATCGCCAGCACCTCCTCCAGCGTCGCGACGCCTCGGCCCACGCCCTGCTCCGCGGCGAACTTCCGGGCGCTTTCGAGGGAGCTGCTCACGACAGCGGTCACCTCGACACCCTTGATCCGCCTGAGCGCGGCCGCGTGCTTGGCACCGAAGGCGCCGCCTCCGGCGAGGGCGATCCGGACGGTCCGGTCGTCAGTCATGTCACTCCTTCACGGCGGGCGTCTCGGCCCGCGGGTGGTTCTCCAGGATCAGGTGTCCGACGGCGGTGTTGGACGCCGGGACGTGGTAGAAGCGGTGCTTCACCTCGATCTCACCGCTCTCGTCGATGTCGCTCATCGCGCCGCGGGCGATCAGCCACATGACCAGCTCGATGCCCTCCGAGCCCGCCTCCTCGACGTACTCCAGGTGCGGCACCTGCGAGAGGCCGGCCGGGTCCTCGACCAGCCGGTCCAGGAAGGCGTTGTCCCACGCGCGGTTGATGAGACCGGCCCGGGGGCCCTGAAGCTGGTGACTCATGCCACCGGTTCCCCACACCTGGACCTTCAGCGGCCTTTCGTAGGACTCGATGGCCCTGCGCAGCGCCCGGCCGAGCCGGAAGCACCTGGCGCCCGAGGGCACGGGGTACTGCACCACGTTGACGTGGAACGGGATCACCTTGCACGGCCACGTCTCGACATCCCCGAACATCAGTGACAGCGGGACGGTCAGGCCGTGGTCGACACTCATCTCGTTGACGAGGGTGAGGTCGAAGTCGTCCCTGATGAGCGAGTGCGCGATGTGCGCGGCGAGGTCGGGGTGGCCTTCGATGCCCGGGACGGGCCGGGGCCCGTAGCCCTCGTCGGCGGTGGGGTAGACCGCGCCGGTGCCGAGCACGAAGGTCGGGATCACCGACTGGTCGAAGGCGGTGGCGTGGTCGTTGTAGACCAGGAGGACCACGTCGGGGAGGTTCTCCTCCTCCCACCGCTTGGAGTACTCGTAGCCCTCGAAGACCGGCCGCCAGTAGGGCTCGTCGGTCTTGTGGTGGTCCATCGCCGCGCCGATCGCCGGTACGTGCGAGGTGAAGACGGCGCCGGTGACCGTGGCGTGCTCGGCGGGCGGCGTCCGGTCGGCGTGGGCCGCTTCGAGGACGGCGTGGTCGATACGGTTGCCCTCGACGGAGCGGCCGCCGCGGAGCATCATGTCGCGGTACTCCTGCTCGGTCATGCCGGTCATCGAGCCGGCCATCTGCTGGAAGGAAAGTCCCAGCGTGGCGCCCCACTTGGCGAGGAAGTAGATGTTCCCGCCCTCGCGCATCGCGGCGTTGAGGTCGCGGTCGAGCAGCGCCTGCTTCTGTTCCTCCCGCAGCGGCCCGCCGGCCTCTCGCAGTACCTGACCGAGGAGGGCGGGGCACTCGCCAGGGCCCTGGAACTCGCGGAGCGGATCGCGGCCAACGCGCCGCTGACCAACTTCGCCGTCCTCCAGGCGCTCCCCCGGATCGCCGAGGCCTCGCCCGCTGGTGGCCTCCTGCTGAATCCCTCATGTCGGCCGTCGCGGCCGGCAGCCGCGACGCCCAGGAGCGGATGCGGGCGTTCCTGGACGGCCGCGCCGTGAAGGTCGCCGCCGAGCAGGGCTCGCACGGAAAAGGACGCCCGATGAACGAGATCCTCAGCACCCCCGGCCCCACGGTCAGGGACGAGTCGAGTCGGAGATCGGCCGCTACCTCGGCTGGCTGGAGTCGGAGCGGCAGCTGAGCTTCCCGGACTACGACAGCCTGTGGCAGTGGCCCGTCACCGACCTGGAGGGCTTCTGGTCATCGGTCTGGGAGTTCCTCGACGTCCGCCCGCACACCCCGCCCACGGCCGCCCTGGGCCGCAGGTCCATGCCGGACACCGAGTGGTTCCCCGGCGCGACCCTCAACTACGCCGAGCACGCGCTCGGCCGCGAGGAGGACCTCGACGCCGTCGCGGTCGTCGCCCGCTCCCAGACCCGCGCGCCGGTCGAGCTGACCTTCGGCGAGCTCCGCGACCAGGTCGCCCGGGCCCGCGCCGGGCACTGGCACCGGCACCGGGCACGGGAGCGCGTCGTGAGGGTCGCCGTCGTCGGCACCGGGGTCATCGGGGCCTCCTGGACCACGCTCTTCCTGTCGTACGGGCACGAGGTCGTCGCGAGCGATCCCGCGCCCGGCGCGGAGCAGCGGCTCCGGGCGGCCGTCACCGCCGACCAGGGCCGGCTGTCGTTCACCCCGGACCTCGCCGAGGCCGTCGCGGACGCCGGCTTCGTCCAGGAGAACGGCCCGGAGCGTCCCGAGCTGAAGGACGAGCTCTTCGCCGTCCTCGACGCCGCGGCCCCGCCGGGGACGGTCCTGGCGAGCAGCTCCTCCGGGCTGCTGCCGTCGCGGATCCAACGGGCCTGCGCAGCCCATCCCGAACGGGTCCTCGTAGGGCATCCGTTCAACCCGCCCCACCTCATCCCGCTGGTCGAGGGCGTGCCGGGCGAGCGAACCGGTGAAGCCGCCGTCGAGGAGGCCATGGGCTTCTACCGCAGCCTGGGCCGCCACCCGATCCGGCTGCGCCAGGAGCTGCCCGGCCATGTCGCGAACCGGCTCCAGGCGGCACTGTGGCGGGAGACGTACTCCCTCGTCGAGCGGGGCGCGGCGAGCGTCGCCGACATCGACGCGGCCATCGCCCACGGTCCCGGCCTGCGCTGGGCGCTGCTCGGGCCCTTCTCAACCAGCACCTCTCGGGCGGCCCGGGCGCTCGACGCGGAGCTGATGGACGCCTCGGCCGCCTACTTCAAGTCCGGCTGGGACCGCACGCCGACCGTGGAGCGCCTGGCCGCGTACTACCGCGAGCGCCGCATGGCCGCCGTGATCTTCACGGTGGACGCCACCACGGGCCTGGGCTATCCCGGCCTGTCCAGCGAGGAGATCGCCGAGGCGGCCGCCTCCCACCCCGACGTCCTCATCCCGTTCGGCTCGGTCGACCCGCACCGGCCGGACGCCGTCGCCCGGGCCCGCGCGCTCGTCCTCGACCACGGCGTCCGCGGCTTCAAGTTCCATCCGAGCCTCCAGGCGTTCGCGCCGAACGCCCGTGAGCACTACCCGCTCTACGACGCGATCCAGGAGCTGGGTGTCCCCGCCCTGTTCCATACCGGGCAGACCGGGATCGGCGCCGGCTGCCCGGTGGGCGAGGCATCAAGCTGCGCTGGTCCGATCCGATGCTTCTGGACGACGTCGCCGCCGACTTCCCCGGCCTGACGATCGTCCTGGCGCACCCGTCGGTGCCCTGGCAGGATGAGGCGATCTCCATCGCCACGCACAAGGCCAACGTGTACATCGACCTGTCGGGGGGGGCGCCGAAGTACTTCCCGCCGCAGCTCGTGAAGGCGGCCGGCTCCTTCCTCCGGCACAAGGTGCTGTTCGGCTCGGACTTCCCCGTCGTCACGCCCGACCGCCGGCTGGCGGACTTCGACGCCCTCGACATCAAGCCGGAGGTCCGCCCCCTGATCCTCAAGGAGAACGCCGTCCGCGTCCTCGGCCTCTGACGACCCACCCGAGGCGCACCGGTCCGACATCGCGGCGGTGCCGGTGCAAACTGGGGATGGCCGGCTCGAAGTCGCCGGCCTGCGTGGTCAGGGTCTTGTCGCGGTGGCACCGTTGCGCCAGGTGGTGCGGGCCGCGGTGTGCTCGCCCGGCTCGGCACCGATCCGGGCGGTTGCCTCGGCCTCGATCAGCTCCTGCGGGAGCCGTGGGGCCAGGGCCCTGATCAACTCGATTCCGTCCGCCGTACGCAGTGACTCCATGAGGCGGAGCAGGTCGGACCGGGACAGGGCCATCGCGCACCTCTCACTCAACGAGCATGCCTACTCGGAGAGTTGCGCGATGGCTCCTTTACGACCAGGGGTTACGCCGAGATCCCGGCTACGCCATTCGGCGGGACGCCGTCGTCGGGCAGGTAGCCGCGCAACCACTTCTCGGTGTGGGCGGCGTGGGCGGCGGCTGCGGTGGCCGCGGCGACCGGGTCCCGGTTGGCGATGGCTTCGGCGATCACGCGGTGGTCGTGGTCGCTGGCGCGCTTGATCTGGGCGCCTTCGGGGAGGTCGTAGACCTGGTAGTTGTGGCTGCGGGTGCGGAAGACCTCGAGCATGGCCGCGATGGCGGGGTTGCCGCAGGCCTTGGCGATCTCGGCGTGAAACCGCTGGTTGGGGGCGAAGGTCTCGGCCGGGTCGCTGGTGGCCTCCATCTCCTCGATGCAGCCGTAGAGAGTCCGGATACCTGATTCGGACATCCGGGCGGCAGCCTGGGCGGCGGCGTGCGATTCCAGGACGCGCCGGATCTCGTACAGCTCCAGCAGGCCGGCCAGCGGCAGCAGGTCGATGGTGGGCGAGAGGCTCCCGATGATGTCCTCCGGCCGCAGCTGGGAGACGTAGGTCCCGGAACCGTGGCGCGGCTCGATGACGCGCAGGGCGGCGAGCATCCGGATCGCCTCGCGCAGCGACCCGCGGGCGACGTCGAGCTCATCACAGAGCTCGGATTCGGGCGGCATGCGCTGCCCGGCGACCAGCCGCTCAGTGGCGATCATGTGCCGGAGGCCGTGGAGGGCCCGGTCGACTGCGGACACTGTGCTGTCCCTTCCGGTGGACTGCCCCCACCCTACCGAGTCATCAGACTTCTCTACGAGATTCGGCAAAGTCATTAGACAAAGTAACTGACAGTAACCATCTCCCCTTGTCTCACTTTTCTAACAAGTCCCAGGTACTGAGAAGTAATCGACCCTTATCCCTTGCCGCGTCACAGGACCGCATGTGAGCATTCCTCGCAAGTCATCGGACAACTCTTGGATGATGACCGATGACTTCGAAATGGAGACCCTCGTGAACCCCGCGCCGCGCCCTCTGCTCCTCCCCGACGGCCGTCCCGCCGCGCAGGCATGGACTCTGGACCCGGCGATGAAGCACCTCAACCACGGATCCTTCGGGGCCGTCCCGCTGGCGGCTCAGCAGGAGCAGCAGCGGCTCCGCGTCGAGATGGACCGGGCGCCGGTGGTGTGGTTCCCGGCGCTGCCGGGGCGGGTGGCCGGGGCACGGGCGGCCATCGCCGACTTCCTCCGGGTCGACGTGCGCAACCTGGCGCTGGTCCCCAACGCCAGCGGCGGGGCCAGCGTCGTCTACGGCAACCTCCCGGCGCGGCGCGGCGGCGAAGTTGTGGTGACCGACCACGGTTACGGCGCGGTGACCATGGGCGCCGAGCGGCTGGCGCGCCGCTGGGGCGGCAGCGTCCGCACCGCCCGCGTGCCGCTGGACGCCACCGCGGAGCAGGCCGCCCAGGCGGTGCTCGCGCAAGTCACCGATCGGACCGGGCTGATAGTCCTGGACCACATCACCTCCTCCACCGCGCGCTGGATGCCGGTGAAGGAGGTCGGTGCGGCTGCCAGGAAACACGGCATCCCGCTGCTGATCGACGGGGCGCACGTGCCCGGGCTCGCCGAAGACCCCCTGGCCGGGCTGGAGTTCGACGTCTGGATCGGCAACCTGCACAAGTTCGGATGCGCCCCGCGAGGCGCCGCCGCGCTGGTGACCGGCAGCGGACTGCGCGACGATCTCTATCCGCTGATCGATTCCTGGGCCGCCCGGGAGCCGTTCCCGCAGCGCTTCGACAACCAGGGCACCCTCGACGTCACCAGCTACCTGGCGGCGCCCACCGCGCTGGACTTCATCCAGCAGACCTGGGGCTGGGAGACCGCTCGCGGGTATCTGCGCAAGCTGGCCGACTACGCCGAGGAGACCATCGGAGCGGCGATGGCGCAGCTCACCGGCGAGCACGCCGCCGTCGACGTCGGGATGCCGGTGAACGCCCTGCGGCTGGTGCGGCTCCCCGCAGGGCTGGCGGACACCCGTGAGGACGCCGACGCCCTGCGCGACCGGGTCGCGGCCGAGTTGAGCGTCGAGGTGGCGTTCACCAGCTTCGACGGCATCGGCTACTTCCGCCTGTCGACCCACGTGTACAACACGCCCGCCGATTTCGAGTACTTCGCAGAGCGCTGTGTCCCGGTGCTCGGCGATTGGGCTCTCAAGGCCCGAGCAGCACGCTAGCGAGTCCCCCAAGAAGTCCCCCCGGATGCGTCCAGCGCATCGACCCCCACGAAAGAGGACAGCGATGAGAACCAGGAACATGGCACTCACCCTTGCGGTGGCCTCGGCATTGGTGCTGAGCGCCTGCTCCGGCGGCGGCTCGGCGAGCGGCAAGAACGACACGGTGCGCATCTCGATGGTCGAGAGCCTGACCAACCCGAGCCGCACCGCCGTGCTCAAGAAGCTGATCGGCCAGTTCGAGGCGCAGAACCCGACGATCAAGGTCAACCTGATCTCGCCGCCGACCGATCAGGCGGACCAGAAGATCCAGCAGATGCTGCAGTCCGGCACCGGCGTCGACGCCCTCGAAGTCCGCGACACCACCGTCGGCGCGTTCTCCAACAACGGCTGGCTGTTCGACATGGGGCCGGAGCTGAAGGACTGGAGCGGCTGGGCCGGCCTGACGGACAACGCCACGAGGTACTCCAAGGACGCCAAGGGCCGTACCTTCTACATCCCGTACGGCTTCTACGGCCTGACCCTCTACTACCGCACCGACCTGACGGCCAAGGCCGGCTTCAACACGCCGCCCGCAAGCTGGGACGACCTGCTCACCCAGGCCTCGGCCATCCAGAAGCCCGACCTGCACCAGTACGGCTACGCGTTCCGGGGCGGCAAGGGCGGCAGCAACCTCGCCGTGTCGACGATCGAGGCGTACGTGGCCGACAAGATCGACCGGGACAACGCCTACAAGCTGGCCGACGGGCGCACCATCTTCGCGGCGCCCGAGGCGCTGGACGCCCTGAACACCTATCACAAGCTGTTCCAGCAGGCCTCACCGCCTTCCTCGGTCGCCTGGGGCTTCCCGGAGATGGTGCAGGGCTTCTCCAACGGCTCCACCGCCTTCCTGCTCCAGGACCCGGAGGTAATCGCCACCGTGGGACAGTCGAAGGCGATCAACACAGGCCAGTGGAACACGGCCCCCCTGCCGACCGGCCCAGGCGGGAAGGCCTGCCAGCCGGTCGGGAGCGCGGGCTGGGGAACGGCGGCGAGCAGCAAGCACAAGGACGAGACCGCCAAGCTCATCAAGTTCCTCGCCCAGGGCGACGCGTCCGCCACGTTCACCAAGGAGAACGGCCTGGTGCCGGTCGTCAAGAGCGCCGCCGACGACCCCTTCTACAAGACCGGGCCCTGGGCGAGCTACCTGGCGATGAACCAGAGCCCGGACAAGTACCTCACCGTCATCCAGCCGCGCTCGGTGGCCTGGTGGTCGGAGTGGAGCCAGAAGGCCGACGCCGACATCCAGCGGATGCTGCTCGGCAAGGTCAACACCAAGGACCTGCTCGCTGGCTGGGACGCGTACTGGACCGCGAAGTTGAAGGACCAGCCGAGCCAGTAGCAGCCCGAATCACACCAGGAAGGCGGGAAATGACACTGTCAACTCCCGAGCGCGCGAAGCGCCCCGCCATGACGGGGGGCGCCCCGCGCGCCACACACAACGCCCCCGGCGGCCACACCTCGCGTAAGCGGGTGTTCAACGTCCGCCGTGGACTCACCATCGCAGGCTTCCTCGCGCCGGCCGTACTGGCCGTCACGGTCTTCGTCTACTACCCGATGGTCGCCGGCAGCCAGATGGCCTTCCGGCACTGGAATCTCAACGACCTGAGCGACACCTCGTGGATCGGTCTGGGCAACTTCCGGGACATCTTCGCCGACCCGGCATGGGGCACCGTACTGAACAACACGGTCTTCTGGGTCGTCGCCTCGATCGTGCCGCAGTTCCTGATCGGCTTCGCGATCGCGCTGTGGCTCAGGCGCTGGTTCCGCCTGCGCGGGCTGTACCAGGCGTTCATCTTCTTCCCCTGGGCGATCTCCGGCTTCCTGATCGGCATCCTGTTCCGCTGGATGTTCAACGGCGAGTTCGGTGTCGTCAACGACCTGCTGCAGAAAGCGGGCCTGATCAGCCAGCCGATACCGTGGCTGGCCGACCCGGAGACGGCGATGACCGCCGTGGTCATCGCCAACGTCTGGTACGGCGTCACGTTCTTCGCGATCATGATCCTGGCCGCGCTGCAGTCCATCCCGGACGAACTCTACGAGGCGTCGGCCCTCGACGGGGCCGGCCGGGTCCGCACGCTGTTCAGCGTCACCATCCCCTCGATCCGCGGGATGCTCAGCCTCACCGTGCTGCTCCGCGTCATCTGGATCTTCAACTTCCCGGACCTGATCTTCGGTATGACCGGCGGCGGGCCCGCGAACGAGACCCACATCGTGACGACGTGGATGATCTCCATCGCCCAGCAGGGCAACTACGGCAAGGCCTCCGCGCTCGGCCTCATCGTGATGGCGACGCTGTTCGTCTTCTCGCTCTTCTACCTCATGGCCACGCGCGAGCGGAATGGATCCACCTCGTGATCAACAAGCCCTCCGCCGCCGGCCGCGTCGCCCGCTTCGCCTTCCTGGGGACCTGGCTGGTGATCACGCTGTTCCCGCTCTACTGGATCATCGTGACCTCCCTGAAGAGCCCTGGGGCGATCTTCAGCTTCCCGATCTCCTACTGGCCGGACCACATCTCCTTCGAGAACTACACCGGCCTGTTCTCCCAAGCCCACTTCGGCACGTACCTGATCAACAGCGTGGTCTGCGCCGCCGCCGCCGGCGTGACGGCCACCGGCATCGCGCTGCTCGCGGCCTACGTGCTGGCCCGCTTCGAGTTCCGCGGCAAGGGCGCGACGATGATGGCAGCCCTGGTCACGCAGATGATCCCGTCCTTCATCGCGCTCGGCCCGCTCTACCTGCTGATGACCGACCTCGGCCTGGTCGACAACCGTCTCGGGCTCACCCTCGTTTACACGGCGATCTGCATCCCCTTCTGCACCGTGATGCTCCGCGGCTTCTTCGAGAACATCCCGGTCGCCCTGGAGGAGGCGGCCATGATCGACGGCTGCTCGCGGTTCGGGGCGCTGTTCCGGGTCCTGCTCCCGGTGATGCGGCCAGGCATCGTCGCCGCGTTCATCTTCAACTTCGTGAACTGCTGGAACGAGCTGTTCCTGTCCGTCACCTTGATGAACAGCGATGCCAAGAAGACCGTCCCCACCGGGCTGAACGACTTCGTCTCCAGCTTCAACATCGACTGGGGTTCGATGTCCGCCGCTGCCGTGCTGACGATCGCGCCGACCATGGTGCTGTTCGCGTTCGCGAGCCGGTACATCGTGCAGGGACTCACTTCAGGAGCGGTCAAGGGTTGACGGGCCCGCCTTGTGGGTGCTGGAGATCGTCGTCGCAGCGCAGGCGCTCCCGCTCTGGGTGGCCGGTGTGTCGGAGCTTGTCGGGGCGGTATCGATCCAGCGGTACGAGGAGCTGGTGGCCGAGGGCCGGGGCCTGGTCCGAGCAGCTGAGCCGCTGCCAGTCGGCACGACCGCCGCCCACCTGCTCTTCGCCCGTATCCACGGGGACACCTCCCCGCCGCGCACCATCGTGATGCCACCACCCTGATCCCGCGCGGCTCCGGCGAAATCCCCGGCCCCTACGCACAAGGACACTGACCATGGCGCCAGTTGACCATTACCTCGCCATCGACATCGGCGGCACCAAGCTCGCCGCCGCGATCGTCACCGGCGACGGCCGGGTCATCCACCACCGCGAGGTCCCCCCACCTCCACCCGCGAGCAGGAACACCTGGTCACCGGGGCACTCACCGAGCTGGCCGCAGACGTCGCCGGTGAGCTGCCGCCGGCCGGCGTCGGCATCGCCTCCGCCGGCCCGATCGACACCGCGCGCGGCACCATCAGCCCGGTCAACATCCCCGCCTGGCGCGACTTCGACATCGTCGACGCCGTGAGCGACGCCGTCGGCGGACCGGACCCGGTCCTGATCCACGACTCGACGCCGCAGCCCTCGGCGAACACTGGCTCGGCGCCGGCCGGGACAGCAACGCTCTCCTGGGGATCGTCGTCTCCACCGGCATCGGCGGCGGCCTCGTCCTGGATGGAAGGCCCTTGTCCGGCTCCGCCGGCAACGCCGGATTCATCGGCCACCTCACCGCCGACCCCACCGGCGAACGCTGCGCCTGCGGCCGGACCGGCTGCGTCGAGACTGGAGCCAGCGGACCGGCCATGCTGCGCTGGGCCCACGCCAACGGCTGGACCGGCCGCAGCACACCCGAACTCGCCGAAGTCGCCGAAGCCGCCGAAGCCGGGGACCCCATCCCCGTCGCCGCCTTCCGACGCGGGGCCGACTACCTCGCCACCGGCATCACCACCGCCACGATCCTCCTCGACCTCGACCTCGTCGTCATCGCCGGCGGAGTCTCCGCCGCGGGCGAGGTCCTGCTCGCTCCCCTGCGCGAAGCCGTCTCCCGCGACAGCACACCCGCACTGCGCAAGCTCCGGATCCGGCGGGCAACCCTGGGACGCCACTCCGGGCTCATCGGCGCCGCCCGCCACGCGCAGGGCCACTGGCCGGACGCAGCCCCACGCACAGCGCGCCGCCCTCGCGCCTCACCTGCACGCATGTCGCGCAGCACGTCGGATCGCCCGCGCACCCGGGTCCGACCACCGCCACCCCGAACCGACCGAAACCGCACAGAGGGCACCATGACCCTGTACCGGCTCGACAGCCCCATCCGCACCTACGCCTGGGGATCGCACACCACCCTCGCCGACCTCCAAGGCCGCCCAGCTCGGCGGGACCGCCGGTGCGGGGGAGGAAGGCGGCGCGTGTCACCAGCTACCGCACCGGGCCTGACGCGACAGTCGTCCTCCGACACCCCGGCCCCGGCATCGTGCTCTGCCTCCGGCTGCGCCTACCACGCCACCCCTGCACCACCGACCCTGGATGACAACCCCTCGCACTCCTCCGAGCCGGCACCCAGCCCGCGCGCGCCCCGCGACCGGCCTGACCGAGCTACGCGCGCGGCCCGGCCGGCGAACCCAGCACCCCTCGGCAGTGTCGAGGCACCGGCGACCACCGTGAATGATCGGGGCGCCCATCACCCGGGCATCAGCGACGGCTGATCCAGTCCAGGACCGCCGTTGTGCGGCGTCCTGACGTACCCCTCCGGAGGAACAGGTAGCGCTCGGATGCACGCTTCCGAACAGGCGTTGACCAGGAGCGGCAGGACGTCGGTAGCGACCCGCAGCGACGGTTTTCCGTTCCGTTCCTACCGTGACCCCGACCATCCCCGCGAGCGCGGGGCCAACGCCACCAACCACTACGAGCGGCGAGCGGGCCGGCGACCATCCCCGCGAGCGCGGGGCCAACCTGCGGTGGGGAGGCGTGGATGGCGCGCCGTCGGTCGTTCATGAACCAGATGATGGTTGCCTACGAGCAAAAGCAGCGCGCCAAGGCCTCCATGGAACGGCGATTGGCCGTCGAGGCGGACAAGGCCGCGAAGGAGGCCGCACGGCGAGAGAAGCAGATCACGCAGCGGCAAGCCGATCGCCGTCTTGCCGAGGCGAGGGCACATCGCACAAGAGTTCAGGAATCGCGGGTGGATCAGCGCACCGAGGCCAAGTATCAACAGGTCCTGCGCAACAGTCATCAGCGTGAGGACGCCCGCCGACGCGAGCAAGAGGCCAAGAAGCGAGACAACCTCGCGGCGAAGCGCACAGCTGCGGTACGTGCGCGGGTGGCCGTTCTGGAAGGTGTCCTGCTGGACCGGCACCGTCGTCTGGAGCCGCATCGCGAGGGCGCACGGAAGCACTTCGAGGCAGGTGGGGTGGAGGGCTTCGTGCGGGTGCTCGAGGAGCTACTGGCGCATCCCATCTACCCGGGTGGGGAACGCGAGATGTGCGAGGTGCGCTACGTCCCGGCAGATCGCCGTTTGGTCATCGACTTCCAGTTGCCGGGCCAGGATGTCGTCCCCGATGTCGCGGAATACCGCCACGTCAAGGTGCGCGCGGCGGTCGAGCCTGTGGCTCGCAAACAAGCGGAGATGAAGGCCATGTATCGCTCGCTGATCGAGCGAACGACGCTACGCGTCCTGGACATGACCTTTCGGATCGCGCACCCGGACCTGGTGGACCGGATCGCGTTCAACGGCTGCGTCGCGGGATGCGACCCGGCCACGGGACGTGACACCACCGTGTGCCTGGTCAGCGCCGCCGCCGTTCGCGCGGACTTCGAGCACGTGAATCTGGATGCCCCCGGACTGGAACCCTCGGCATGTCTCAGGCAACTCAAGGCACAAATCTAGGCCCGTCCCTACGAGTTGCAAGCAGTGCCCGCGACCTATGGCGTCGATCTTTCACGGTACTCGCTGATCCAAGGACGCGACGTCGCCTCCGGCCTGGGGCGCAACTCGGATCTGTCGGCGATGGATCCCGACGACTTCGAGCACTTGGTCCGGCAGATGTTCGAAATGCGCGGCGTCAACGCGTGGAACACCCGGCGTTCCGGCGACCAAGGCGTCGACGCGGTCCTGGTCACACAGGACCCGCTGCTCGGCGGCTACTGCATCGTCCAGGCCAAGCGCTATGCCAAGTGCATCCAGCCCGACGCCGTCCGGGCCCTCGCCGGCGTACTGGGCCAAGACCGCCACGCGAGCAAGGCGATCTTCGTGACGACGTCCTGGTTCGGCGACAGCAGTTGGCAGTTCGCTCGCGAACACGGCCGCATCGAACTCATCGACGGCGCACGACTCCAAGACCTGCTGCACCAACATCTGGGCATCGACGTCCAAGTCCCGAGCGCGCCCCATAACCCGTCCCGACGCTGAGCCGGACGGCCACGCCAAGAAGGGACGCCGCGCGACCATCTCGGACAGCCCCAGAGCGAAGCCCTGCTTCGGATGGTTTCTCCGAAAGGAAACGGCAGGAGAGGCTCGCGTCATCCCGAACGGAGCACGGGAGGACCGTCTCGTTGATGGCGGTGGCCGTCTTATCAACGCAAGGCCGCAAGCGTGTCGATAGGGCGGTCGCTCCCTGCGATTCGGCTCCGTGGATAGCGAGTTCACCCGACGCACACCCACACGCTGGGCATGCGGCCGATGGCCAACCACCGACGACGCCGGTTACGCCGAGACGAGTCATTACGTAGAGCACCCCAGTCGTCGGGTTCGCCGAGGACGAACAGGTCGCGTTCGGTCGACCAGTGCAGCACGTGGGTGTCGGGGTGGGCGCGGGAGTGCGCGATCAGGGCGGTGTGGAGGCCGTTGACGCCGAGCAGGTGGGCCAGCCTGCTGGGGGGGGCATGGTGGCCAGGGCGCGGTCGCGGCGGGCGCGGCGGACCGCCGCTCTGGTGTCCTCGCCGGTCTCCTCCGCCACCAGCGCGGCGCCGGCGGGGGCGAGCAGGAAGTGTCCGGGGTGGGAGCCGCGGTCCGCGCGGGGGCGGAACCGGTCGACGGCTTGGAGGCCGCGCAGGATCTGCATGCGGTGCCGGGCGGTCACGGTGCTGTCGAACGCGAGTTCCGTGATCTGGTGGGTGGTGAGCAGGCGGTGTGTGGTCAGGGTGCGCAGGATCAGGCGGTCGCGTTCCTCCAACCGCCGTGCCAACGCGTCACGTATCGACCACGCCACTTCGTCACCGGCCATGCGATCAACTCCTTCGGGGAAAGCGGGCGAACACGAACGGATGCGAGGAACACGAAGGGGTTGTCCGGAACGGACGACCCGAAAACAGGGAGAGGGCGGGACGGCGAAGGGCCGGCAGGGTCGGCGATCCGGCAGGACGAACGGGACACCGGGAGGAGGGGTGGGCGGGCGGAGTCGCCGTGGCCTCGCCCCCGCGCGGGTGTGATTGGGGAAGGACATGACTTCTCCATAAACAGTTCGGGGCATCACCGGCCGACCCCACACAGCCCGTCACCTGCGGGTACGCGTCCCCCGGCCCCGGACGATGAGAGCGGCCGATCGAATGGCCTACACATCGGCCTATGGAACGTCCGATGGAACGTCCTCGGGCGCAGCCGGTCGGCGACCCACACCCGAGGGAACGCGCGGACGCGGGCGGGCAACAGCCCGGGGGCACGAGTTGGGGGCACGGCGCAGACTCGGGCAAGGCCCGACGGCGGCCCCGAGGAACCGGGGGCGATCCGCGCGGACGAACAGCGGCGGATCGAGCCCGCGATCGGCAACACGCCCCGAGCGCGGACGACTTCCAGTAGGCACCACCGATCCCCACCACCGCAAGGCCTTGCCTCGCGCGGGGGCGGCGTCCGGTCCCGGGTCACGCCTCGGGTACGGCCCTTGCATCGAAGGTGCATCGAGGGTGTATCGAGAGTGCACGAAGGGTGCATGGTCGAGTGGTAGTGCGCGGGCGCCCCCGGCCGGGGTTTTCTCGCCGTCGCGGTGTCGGTGGCCATGACGGCCCCGGCGGGCGGCTCCGTACCGCGCGTCGCACGGGCCCGCGCTCGGGCGATGGGTACATGTACCGCATGGAACGCGTCCACTGGCCCGTCGTGGTCGACTCGGCGACAGATCGTCGCCGAGTACGACGCTGGCGTGACCCTGCGGCAGCTCTGGTACGTGATCCAGGGCCAGGGCGTGCTCCCGAAGACCCGGCGCGCCTACAAGCGGATGTGCGAGTACGTCGGCATGGCCCGCCGCTCGGGCCGCATCCCGTGGGAGTCGATCCGCGACGACCGGCAGGTCGCCGCCGAGGCCCCGCTCGCCGTCGCCGGACCCGCGCACTTCTGGAGCGTCGTCGGTGACCTCGCTGCTGACTACCGGACCGACCGCCGGTACGTTCAGTCCAGCCGCCTTGAGCTCTGGTCGGAGACCGAGGGTGTGGTGCCTCAACTCGTAAGGGTGGGAGAGCCGTTCGGGATCTCCACCTACTCCGGCAGCGGCTTCGCCGGCCTCAAGGGCAAGCACGACGCCGCCGAGCGGGCCATCGCGGGCGGTGTCAAAACCGTCATTTTGCACGTCGGAGACCATGATCCGAGCGGTGAATGGATGCTCACCGCACTCGCCGAGGACGTCACCGCTTTCGCCGAAGTGGCCGGCGCCGAAGTTGAATTCGTCTCCATCGCGGTCACCCCGGCGCAGATCGAGCGCAACCACCTGCCGACCGCGCTGCCGCGACCGCTCGTACTCCGACACCACCACGACCCAGGCCGAGTCGCTGCTTCCCGACGTGCTGGCCGCGATCGTGCGCGAGGAGATCGAGGCCCGCCGCGACATGACCCTCCTCCAGCAGCTGATCGAGCAGGAGCCGGCCGAGCGGCAGGCCATCATCGACCGGCTGAACGGCCTGCGGTGCGCTGCTGGTCAGCCGGCGGCGAAGGTGCCCTGGAGAGCGACCGCCCATGCTTGCAGGGCGGACAGCGGTGGACGGAGAACAGCAGCGACTCGTAGGAGCTGCCCAGGAGGCGGCCAGCGCGGGGTCTCACCGGTACCGGAGGTCACCCACCGGTCGATGCAGCGGTCCCAGACCGCCACGGCTGACGGCCCCGGTCGTCGGCGGGCAGCCGCACCAAGTCCAGCTCCACCGATCCCACGGAATCGACCCTACGCGCGTCACCCGGCGCGCACACGGACAACTCGCACACGGCCAGGCCGCGCTGACGACCCGCCAGGCCGGGCCCCGCCGACCCCGGCCTCGGGCCGCCAATCGAGCGCCGTATCGCGCCATCGGAGCGTCAGCTCCTACCGTGCGGGCGCGGCGGCTCGAATGGGTGGCTAGCGGACCTCGTCGAGGGCGATGCTGTTGTGCGTGGGGCCGATCTTGACCTTCACGGTGACGTAGCCGGGCTTGCCGTCCTTGGTGCCGTGCTCGCCCCAGTACTGGCAGGTGTAGCCGGTGTCGGCTCCGAAGTCGAAGGTCTTGGCGACCGGGATCTCGTCGCAGGCGAGCTTGCTCGCGTCACTGGCACCGGAGGCGGAGCCGTAGCGCTCGTTGAACCGGTTGTAGATCTCCTTCGCGACCAGGAGCGCCTTCTTCGGGGTCTTGGTGTAGGAGAAGACCGTGCTGCCCTCGGTGTACGTGTCACCGATCTTGACCTCGTAGGGGATCTCGGCGCCCTCGTAGGTGACCACGCACTGGCTGACCGCACCGGCCTTCATGGTGATGCCGTCGGCGCACTTCGCGCTCGTCGTGCCGGGCACGTGGGCGCCGGAGAGAACGTCCTCGCGCAGCGCGTGCTCGACCTTCTCCACCACCGGCGCCTTGGTGCCCGGTAGCGGTGTGACCCTGAGCGCGTCGCCCCCGCGCGGGAGCACGTCCTTCTGCGGGCCGTCGATGGCCACCGGCAGCACCTTGACGGCGTTCTTCGCGCCGCTGTCGGCGGAGCCTGACGGACTGTTGGAACCGCCGCACGCGGTGGTCAGCAGACCGCCCGCGACAACGACTGTGAAAGCCTTGATCATTCGCATGGGCCAGGACCCTATCGGCGCGGCCGCCCGGCACAACGGCCGGATGGCAGTACCGCCGAGTAGGCGGGAACGGCCTGTGCAGTGCGGGTGCGTTCAGGTGGCGGCCTCAGCGAAGGCGGCCAGCAGCTCGACCAGTTGGCCTTGGCTCAGGGCGTCGTCTGCCACGGGCTCGGTCCAGCCGTCCGGCATCTGTTCGGCGGTCAGCGCCGGGCCGATGCCCACGATGCGAAGGTGGGCTTTCAGCGCGCCCTCGGCAGCGTAGGCCAGGGCGCCGGTCGGCAGGTCGATCCGGTGGCACAGGACGAAGCCGCGGCGGAGGTGCTGCGCGAGCCGGGGCCTGCGCCCAGTCCCGGTGACCAGGCCCATGCCGTACTTGAACACCTGGCGGCGTGCGTCATGCATGAGGTAGAGGTACGCCGGGCGTGCCGCCCGGCCGCCAGCGCACTGCGGGCAAGTCTTTCCCTCGCGTAGGCGCAGGAGCGAGACACGGCCGAGGAAGCCGCATGTCGTGCACCGGTATCGACGTGGCTTCGAGTTTCCCTGGTAGGGCCGCAGGGGCTCCAAGCCGAGCGAGAGGTACTCGGAGTCAACGTCGTTCGAGACCGGCACCGACTCCTACCGGCTCGCTTCGACGCGGGCGTGGGCCGAGGAGGCGGCCAAGGCCGGCTGACCGCTACTGGCTCTACTCGATGGCCCTTCGCCCTCCGGGCGAAGGGCCATCACCGTTGATGAGGATCCGCATTCGCGTCTTCACCCAGCCTGGCCCGGTGGCCTAACGCCACATATCCGCACCGTCGCGCCCACTCGGGTCCATCGTCAAGAGGTCTTCGTGAAGACCCGAGAGGGGACGGCCGGTGGAACATCCGTCCTCACCGGACTCCATGACCGCCCAGCCGACATCGACCCCTGACACGTTCACGTCCCCGCCGCAGTCGAGCTCGTCCACCACGGCGAATACCGATTCGTAGGCGATAGCCCGAGCCAGTACTGCTAGATCGTCCCGGTCTGCCCCCGCATCCAACAAGCGCCGGGCTGCTGGCACCTGTTCCAAAGTTCCCGGGGCGGCCCAGCCATCGATCGCACCCCGCCACAAGGAGCGCAGCAGCACGAACCGTGCCAGCTGCGGCTGGTTCTCATCGATCTCAGTGGGGATTTAGGCATAGGTTGAGGCGTTAAGTCGCTTGGCTGCCAGTGGCATTCGGCAGGATTTGCGCCATACATGCATCCTCGCATCCGCGAAGCTCCGGCCTCGGGTGCCTGTTTGCTCCACTCATCGCACCCGGATTCCGTCTAGCTTGTCGATGTCACAGAAACTCCCTATCAGCCAAGTACCCTCCTCGGCACCGCTGTTCG
>NZ_JBEXCV010000019.1:0-84984 GCF_040605455.1 Embleya sp. NPDC005575
CCCGCGATCGGCGTCCCGACCGCGATGTCCTCCTGGCCGCTGTACTTCGACAACAACACCTGGAAGACGGCGAGCAGGGTCATGAACAGGCTCGCGCCCTCCCCCGCACCGATCGCCTTCACCCGATCCGCGATCGCGGCGGGGACACCGAAGGTGACCACCTCGCCGGCGCCGGTCCGCTCGGCGGGTCGCCGGTGATCGGTGGGCAACTCCAGGGGCTCCAGGTCCGCCAACGTCGCGCGCCAGTGAGCGAGTTGCCGCTCCAGGACGTCCCCGGTCAACCACTCCCGCTGCCACACCGCGTAGTCGGCGTACTGCATCGGCAGCACCGGGAGTTCGGCCGAGCCCGCGCCCACCGCCGAGGTGTACAGCTCGGTGAGTTCGCGGGCGAGGACGGCAACCGACCAACCGTCGAAGGCGATGTGGTGCACGGTGATCGCGAGGATGTGCTCGTCGTCGGCCAGGCGGACCAGCAGGGTGCGCAGCAGCATCCCGGAGCCCAGGTCGATCGGCTCCAGTCCGTCGGTGTCGAGGATCCGCCGGGCGGCGTCCTCGCGGCTGTCCCGATGCTCGATATGCCGCAGGTCCCGGGTGTCGATGATGAATGGGCCGGGCTCGGAAACGAGTTGTCCGGGCAGACCGCGGTCGTCGGGGGCGAATCGTGTCCGCAGCACCTCGTGGCGCCCGATCAGCGCGGCGCCCGCGGTGGCCAACGCGGTGGGGTCGAACGGTCCGGTCAGGCGCAGTGCGAAGGAGATCAGGTATTCGGCGCGGCCCGGCTCCAACTGGTCCAGAAACCAAAGCCTTTGCTGAGCGAAGGAAAGCGGGAGCGGGCTGCCGTCCCGGGTGATGGGGGCGAGCCGGTTGGTTTCGTCGGTGTCCATGCCCACGACGGCCCGAGCGAGTTCGGCCGGGGTGGGCGCACTGAAGAGCGTTCGGACCGGGACGTCGACGCCCAGGGCCTTGCGCAGCCGCGAGGTGACCCGGGTGGCGAGAAGGGAGTGCCCGCCGAGTTCGAAGAAGTTGTCGTGGATGCCGATGGTGTCCACGCCCAGTACGTCCGACCAGATCGCGGTGACGGCCTGCTCCGCCGGGGTGCGCGGTGCCGTGTAGGCGGCTTCGAGGTCGGGGCGCTGTAGGTCGGGCGCGGGCAGGGCCTTGCGGTCGACCTTGCCGTTGGGGGTGAGTGGCAGTCGGTCGAGCACGACGAAGCCGGCGGGGACCATGTATTCGGGCAGGTGCCGGCGCAGGTGCGCACGCAGTTCGCCGGTCGGGGTGGTGCCGGCCGGCTCGTGGGCGACGGCGCCGGTGGGCACGACGTAGGCGATCAGGCGTTTGTCCCCGGGGACGTCCTCGCGGACGACCACCGTGGCCGCCGTGAGGCCGGGGTGGTCCAGCAGGGTCGCCTCGATCTCGCCGAGTTCGATCCGGTAGCCGCGCAACTTCACCTGGTTGTCGATCCGGCCGACGAACTCCAGCGTGCCGTCCGGGTGCCACTTGGCCAGATCGCCGGTGCGGTAGACACGTCGCGTCCGACCCGCCGCCTCGAACTCGGTGAACTTCTCCCGGGTCAGGTCCGATCGGTTCAGGTAGCCTCGGGCCAGGCCCGCGCAGCCGATTCGGATCTCCCCCGCAATGCCCACCGGAACCGGCAAGCCGTGCCGATCGACCACGAACACCTCGGTGTTCGCGACCGGTCGACCGATCGGGACGAACTCCGGGGTTCGCTCGATCCGCGCCGTGGTCGCCTCCTGCGCCGCCTCGGTGGGGCCGTACCCGTTGAGCAGCGGGACCGTGGAGTGCGCGAACCACTGCCTGATCTGCTCGTGTTGGAGCGCCTCGCCGCCGAGTCGCACCAACCGCAGGCTGTCGCCCAGCGCCTCGGGACCGTCTGCTTGCGCGATCAGCGCGGCGAAGGCGGACGGCGTGAGCCAAGCGATCGTGGCGCGCGAGTCGCGCAACAACGCGGCCAGGGTGGTGGGATCCCATTCGTCCTCGCGCAGGATCAGCGCCGCACCGCAGGTGAGCGGCGCGAAGATCTGACCCACCGAGGAGTCGAAAGCGATCGAGGCGAACTGCAACAAACGGTCGTCGTGGGTCAGTCCGAGTTCGCGCCGGGTCTCGCTCATTCGGGCGGCGAGTGCGCCGTGTTCGATCTGCACGCCCTTGGGTCGGCCGGTGGATCCGCTGGTATAGATGGTGTAGGCGAGGTCGCTCGGCCCGACCGATCGGGTCGGATTGCCGACCGGGTCCATCGGGTTGCCCGCCGAGTCCTCGGCGGTGTCCGTCCACCAGTGGTGGTCGAGGAGGATTCGCGGAGTGTGCTCCGGTAGCCGGGGCGTGTGCGTGGTCTGCGTGACGATCAAGGGGGTGTCGGAGTCCTCGATCATGTAGGTGAGCCGCTCGGTGGGATAGTCGGGGTCGAGCGGGACGTAGGCGGCACCGGCCTTGAGGATGCCCAGGAGCGCGCAGATCATCTCCGGGCCCCGGTCGAGGCATACCGCCACGGGTGCGTCGGGTCCCACGCCGTGGGCACGCAGGTGGTGCGCGAGCCGGTTGGCCCGTTCGTTCAGCTGTCGGTAGGTGAGCGTGCCGGCGCCGCAGGCGATCGCGAGGGCCTCCGGGCGCGCTGCGGCCTGCGCCTCGAAGAGCCGGTGAACAGGGGTCGGGTCGGTCGGCTCGGTGGTGTCGCCGTTCCACTCGACCAGGATCTGCCGACGCTCGGCCGGCGTGAGCGGGTCGGCGGCGGACAGCCGGCGGTCCGGGTGGCCGGTGACCTCGGCCAGGAGCGTCTGGAAGTGCCCGGCCAGGCGGACCATGGTGGCCTCGTCGAACAACTCCGTGCTGTAGACGATCATCCCGTCCAGGCCGCCGTCGGCCGCCTCGGTGAGATAGCAGGTGAAGTCGAACTTGGCATCCTGGGCCTCGACGCCGATCGGTTCGACGGTGAGGCCGGGCAGGGCCCACGCGTGGTTCTCGGGCACGTTCTGGAGCACGAACATGGTCTGGAAGAGCGGGTTGCGGGACAGGTCCCGCTCCGGCGCCAGCTCCTCCACGAGCCGCTCGAACGGCAGATCCTGATGGTCGTACGCACCCAGTGCCGTATCCCGCACCCGGCCCAGGAGTTCGGTGAACGTCGGATCACCCGCCAGATCCGTGCGCATGACCAGCGTGTTCACGAAGAACCCGATCATGTCCTCGATCTCGGCCCGATTCCGCCCCGCGATCGGCGTCCCGACCGCGATGTCCTCCTGGCCGCTGTACTTCGACAACAACACCTGGAAGACGGCGAGCAGGGTCATGAACAGGCTCGCCCCGTTGGCCGTCGCGGCCTGCCGGGCCTGCTCCGCGAGTTCGGCGGGTACGGCAAAGGTGATCGCCTCACCCGCACCGCTGCGGCGCGCGGGCCGGCGGCGGTCGGTGGGCAGTTCAAGCGGCTCCAGGTGGGCGAGTCGCTCGCGCCAGTAGCCCAGTTGCCCGTCCAGGACCTCGCCGGTGAGCCACTCCCGCTGCCAGACCGCGAAGTCGGCGTACTGCACGGCGGGCGCGGAGAGTTCGGCCGAGCGATCAGTGACGACCGCGGTGTACAGCTCGGGGAGTTCGCGCGCGAGGATGCCGGCCGACCAGCCGTCGAAGACGATGTGGTGCACGGTGATCGCGACGATGTACTCCTCGTCCGCGAGGCGGATCAGGATGCACCGGAGCATCGGCCCGACTGCGAGGTCGACCGGGTGGAACGCGTCGGTGTCGACCATCCGCCGAGCGGCTTCGCTGCGCTCACGCGCGTCGTCGAGGTCGCGCAGGTCGCGCAGGGTGATCACGACCGGCTGCGGCTCGTCGACGAGCTGCCCGGGGTTGCCGTCGTCGTCGGCGACGAACCGGGTCCGCAGCGACTCGTGCCGGGCCACCAGCGCGGTCAGCGCGGTTTCCAGCGCGGTGACGTCCAGGGGACCGCACACACGCAGCCCGAGCGGGATCAGGTACTTGGCGCGGCCCGGTTCGAGTTGGTCGAGGAACCACAACCGCTGCTGGGCGAAGGACAGCGGAAGCGGGCCGCCGTCCCGGACGACGGCCTGCATCGCCGATTCCTCCGGGGCGCCCCACTCGGTCGGGATGAGCCCGTCGAATTCGGCACCCTCCTCGAACAGACGCCGGGCGCGCAGGAAGGCCTGTTCGGCCAGGTGGGCCGAGATGGCCCGAACGGTCAGCGGAGGCGGTATCGACGTGATCCGAAAGGCGGTGCCGAATTCCGCCTCGACGCGTTCGGCCATCTCCGTCGCGCCGGCGTCCGTGCCGCCGAGTTCAAAGAAGTCGCGCTCCGGGAACGCCGATTCGGCGGCCTGGTCGATATCCAGGACGGCCTGCCAGATCGCGGCGATGCGGATTTCCGCCGGGGAAAGGCCTTCGGGTGCCGCTCCCGCGGTTGCCGGGAAAGCCACCATCGGATTCGTCGTCATGCTCCACCAGATCCTCGTCGTCAACCGGCTGCGAACGGCCCTGGTCGTCGGCCGATTTCGATGCTGGCAGGTCCGATTTGACGAGATAACTGGTTACTTTCGCCCTGCGGAGCGTGGGCACTTCTGACCGTGGCGGGGGTGGGCGCGGGCCGGCGCGGAGCGCGCGAGGCGCGGTGGCCGCGGAGCACGGGGGCGTGCGGGGGACGCGAAGCCCGGACGATGCGGGGCCGTCAGGCGGTGGGCCATGGAAACGGGGCCGTCCGCGTGATGGCCGTTGTGGTGGCGCGTGTGTGGTCGAGTGCCGGCGGTGGGGCCATCCGCCGGCGCCCGAACCTCACTCGGGCGCCGGCGCGGGGGGCGCTTCTCGTTGCGCGAGGGTCACACGCTCGACTTCATCGGGACCGTCGGCTCGGTATCCGCTACCGCTGCCACGTCCTCCGGCGCCGGAATGGCGGTCACTTGGTCGGCGACCTCGGTGTTCGACTCCGCCACGATCGACTCGGGTCGGTCGGTTCGTTTGCGCATGCCCGACCATTCGTTGCCCATGCCGGGGACCGCGATCGCGACCAGGTACAACCCGCCGACGACCCACAGCGCTCCGGTCAGGCCGGATACCGTCACCAGGCCCGCGCCCAGCAGTCCGCCGAACGGGATCCCGGCCCACGTGACCGCCTGGGCAAGGGTTTTCACGCGTCCCAGGAGCGGGGTCGGGATCAGTTCATAGGTCACCGCGCCGATGATCGGGTTCACGAACCCCGAGCCCAGGCCGCCGATCGCGAGCGTGCCGAGCACCGCCCACAGCGGCACACCGGCCGCCAGCGCGACGAAGCGCGGTACCCCGCCGATGACGAATCCGACCAGGTAGACCGTACGACGCGGCAGCCGCTCGGCCACGCCCGCCGCCACCAGCGCGGCGACGATCGAGGTCGCGGCGAAGACACTGACCACCAGCCCGATCGCCTCCGGTCCGTGTCCGGACTCCTTGGCCCACAGCGGCAACAGCACCGACATGAACGCCTGGTCGAGCAGATTCGTCACCGCGAGCATGCCGACGATCGCGCGCAACAGGCGTGCGCCGCGCAGGAAGTCGGCGCCCTCACGCAACTGGGCGAAATAGCCGCTGGTTTCGTCGACGGGCCGCTCGTGCGGCTCCGGTACGGGATTGGTCAGCGTGGTGGAGACGATGACGGCGGAGAGCGCGAACAGGCCGGCCGTGACCCACAACGCGTAGACACTGCCGCAGGAGGCCACGACGACGCCGGCCACCGCCGGCCCGACCGTGGTGGCGGTGCGCTCGACGGCTGCGGACAGCCCCGTGCCGCGTTCCAGGGAGACCTGCGCCGCGCGGGTGGCCGACGGTACGAACAGGCCCTTGGCGCCGTTGGCCGGGCCGTCCGCGATACCGACCAGTGCCATCAGGGCCAACAGTGTGGGGAAGGAAAGCCCACCCCCGAGGTAGAGCAGCGGCGCGAAGGCCATCGCGATCGCGGATACCGAATCGCCGACAACGCTGATCCGCTTCGGGCCGATGCGGTCGATCAGTGGGCCGGCCAGGGCCTGCGAGATGACGTACGGGACGATCTGGCAGAACGCCACCAGACCCGTTTTGGCGATGCTGCCGGTGGTGGTCAAAACGAACCAGGGCAGTGCGATGGACAGCACTCGATTGGCGGACAGGGCGGCGGCGTTGGCCGCGAGCATCCCGATCAGGCCACGCCGGGACTTCTTGCCGGGAAGAGCCATCGTTTGCGTGGTCATCGTTTCACTTCCGTCTAGGTGGTATCGGGAAGGCGCTGATCCTCGGTGTCGGGAAACATCTGGAACTGGAAGGTGACGCGGGCGGCGTCGGCGGCGTGCGGGGTTCGGCCCTCGGGGTCGCTGCGGCGGCGCAGCACCGCGTGGATCTCCGCCATCAGCGCCTTCGCCTCGTCGGGCGTCAGCGTGAGCATGTAGTCGCCGAAGTCCTGCGCGTCCCGCCATTGCGGCGACAGGGCCGGGGTCGCACCGATGGCCCGGAGCATGCTGTCCGCCCAGACCTGGCCGAGCGATTGCAGGAACGCGGCGCCGAGTCCCTCGGTCAAAAGGTCGTCCGGGACAACGGTGTTCGCGTGCGCGGCCTGCCACCAGCGCTCACGGCGCACCCCCCGGGCAGGCACTTCGACGATGAACCCGTGCTCGGCCAACTGGCGCAGGTGGTAGCTGGTGGCCCCGGTGTTCTTGTCCAGCCGCCGAGCCAACGTGGACGCCGTGGCCGGCCCGTCCGTACGCAGGATGCCCAGGATGCGCACCCGCAGCGGATGCGCGATGCCCCGCAGATTCCGGGCGTCCAGGCTTACCTGCTCGGGAAGTTCGGTGGGCTCCATGGCTCCACCGTACGACTCCAAAGACATCTTTGCAAAGAAAAGCTTGTACTGGACGGTAACTCTACGGATCGAGTGTGCCTTCGTGGCGGCGATGGTGGGCGGCGAAGCGGCATGGGGGCGCAGCGGGACAACCGACCGGCCGCGTAGCGGGTGTGCACCCGAGCGCGGAACGACCGATCGCCGCAAAAGCGATCAACGCATCACGACGAACCGAGACGACACCCGGGACGCGGCCGGGACGACGGGTGCGGCGACTCGGCCCCCACCCCCACCCGCCTACAGGTACAACTCCGCGACCAGTTCCGACAGCTCCCGTCGGTCCGCGCTGCCGAGTTTCCCCAGCAGGCTGGCCACGTGCTTCTCCACCGTCCGCGGCGAGATGAACAGCAGCTTGGCTATCTCCGGGTTGGCCCGTCGCTCGCCCAGCAGCGTGAGCACCTCGAACTCCCGTGCGGTGACCCCTCGTCCGGCGAGCTGCTGCGGAACCGCGCCGATCCCGGTCCGGCGTTGCATCACCCGCACACCGGCCTTGCGCAGCATCGCCCGACACGCGCCCGCGATGGCGGCCACATCGACCCCGTGGAAGTGTTGCTCGGCGGCCCGCAGCCAGTCGACCGGTTCACCCCACCCGTCGGCCAACGCCGCCTCCGCGACCAGCCGCAGCACCAGGTGGCGTCCCATCGGGAACGGCGTCGCCGCGACCTGCGCATCGGCCATCCTCGCGCTCGCCGCCGCCGCGTCCTTCTCGCGGCCGAGCAGCACCGCCTCGGCCGCCAGTACGAACTGCAGATTCCAGCGCAGCTGCGCGGCCGGGGCGGCACACGTCTCCACCAACAACTCGCGGCCCGCCCGCCCGGCGAGGACCTCCAGCAGCACCCCGAGGCCGTAGCGTCCGGACTGGTAGTAGATCGTCGGATGGGTGCGTTCCCACTCGCGCACCCGGGCCATCTCCGCCTCCGCGCCGGGCCGGTCCTCGCCCAGCAGCGCACAGATCGCCCGATGCCCGAAGACCACCGGTGCGTGAAAGGACTGTTCGCCGCCGTGGGCCCGAAATTCCGCCAGGACCACGCGCATTGCCTCGCGGCGACCCTGATGGGCCTGCGCCGCGATCTTGATCACCAGGCAGAACTGGGACTCGCTCTCCTGGTGCATCCGGGTCGTCGTCTCCCACAGCTTGTCGGCGAGACTCTCGGCTTGGGCGAACTCACAGAACAACACCTGCTGCATGGCCACCGTCGCGTCCGCCTGCGCACCGGCGGTGACCGCGCCGAGGGCGAACGCCGCCTGCCGGGCCAGCAGGATCTGCTCCGCCTCCCCGGTGCGCATCAACTCGTTGGTGGCCAACCGGATCTGCGCCCGCAAGCGCCAGATGGGCAATCCGTGTGCGTCCGCCGTGGCGAACATGTGCCGCAGGTGCACGTCCGCGTCGTCGAAGCTGTGCCGCCGCGCGAGCAGCGCGAGCACCTGGCGTCCCTGGCACGCGGTGGCAGGCAGCGGGACCTCCTCCGCGGTACGCACCGCGCGTAGCGCCAGCTCCTCGGCCCGGGTCGCCTGATCGTCGCCCTGGCTGCCCGCCAGCGTGAGCAGATGAGCCTCGACCACGTCCAGCGGGGCCAATCGGCTCGGCGCCGTGCATGTGGCCAACAGCCGCCTGGCCAGGGCAACCTGCTCGGCGGCCTTGTCCCAGTGGCCGCCGACCACGCAGACCCAGGCCAGCCGGGTCAAAAGCTCCGCGCGTTGCTCCGGGGCGAGCAGCGTCGATCCGTAGAGGTCGGCGCCGCGGCGCAACGCCTGTTCGACGTCGCCCGCCTCGGTCAGCGCGTACAGCAGCGATTCGAGCACCTCGGCCCGGGCGGTCGCGTGCGAGTGGGCCGGGATCAATTCCAGCGCGCGGTCCAGGAGCCGTTCGGCCGAGGCCGCCGCGCCGGCGCTCAGTGCCCGCCGACCGGCCGTCGCGTAGAGCATCCCGGCGCTCGGTTCGTCGCCGGTGGCCAGTCGCAGCCGGGCGGCCAGCTGGCACAGCTCGTCCGGTAGCTCCGGGAAGAGCGATTCCACCGCCGTGGCCGCGGCAGCGGCCAGCGCGCGGCGCTCGGCCGGCAGCACCCCGCTGGCCAGGGCCTCCGCGGTCCAGGTGTGGCAGAAGGTGCACCAGTCCGGCGAACTGTACGAGGGTTCCAGCAACTGGGCCTCGGTGCCCGCGCGGACCAGCGCGTGCAATTCGTCGTCGGTCAGGCCGGAGACGCGTTGCAGCGCCGCCAACGGAAAACGCCGCCCGATGATGGCTGCGGCCTGGAGGGCCCGATGCCACTGCGGCCCCAGCCGACGGGCCCGGTCGTTGACGCTGGAGGCCACGGTGGAGGGCATGTCCCTGGGCACGTTCTCGACCATCCGCCAGCCGGTGTCGGTACGGGCCAGCGCACCGGTGGCGATGCCGCCGCGCAACAACTCCTCGACCACGAACGGATTGCCGTCGGCGCTCTGTCGCAACCAGCGCGCCACGCCCTCCGGCAATTCCCCCGCGTCGACGCCCAGGCACGCGGCGGCGAGTTCGTCGACCTGATCGTCCGTCAGCGGTCCCAGCTCCAACAACTGCGCCACCCGGTGTCGTGCACTCGACTGCGCCAGGCTCAGTGCGGGCGACGGCGCGGACCTGGTACTGGCCAACAGCAGCACCGGTTGATCGGCCAGGTTGTCCACGAGGTACTCGACGATGGACATCGTCTCGGCGTCGCAGTCCTGAAGGTCGCCCAGACAGATCAGGGCACCGCGGTCCCGGCCGACCACGCTCAGCAGCCGCAGGACGGACTCGGCCAGCACGACCAGTGAGTCGTCGCCCTCGTACGGGACTCCGGCGCGCCACTCCGGGATCAGCCGGCCCAACGCGGGTCGATAGGGCGCCAGATCCGGGTCGTCGGGCACCGCACCCGAGCGCACGATGGAGAACAGCGCCTCGGTCAGTGGGCGAAAGGGCACGGTCGCACCGGCCTGGGTGGCCCGGCCGCGCAGCACCGCCATGCCCCGGTCGCCGGCGAGCGTGATGCACTCCCGCACCAACCGCGATTTGCCCAGTCCGGCATCGGCAACCAGAAAGACCGCTCCGCCCCGTCCGGTCCGTGCCCCGGCCAACGCACTGTCGAGAGTGCCGAGTTCCTCTTTACGCCCGATCACGTCCGGTGACGAAACCTGCACGCGCGGAATCTACCCCGCTCCCGTGAGAGCTACGCGTGCTCCGAGACCTTCTCCATGAAGTCGCCCGCCGCAAACCCCGAGGCGGACAATCGATCCTCGATCGAAACGACGCAAGGCCGTCGATACCGCTCCATGGCTCAAGCGACTTCGTGGTCGACGGATGGGACGCGTCGGCCGAGCCACCGCGCGGGCGTGACCCGCGCGGTGGCCGGCAAAGCGACGGGTCAGGCCGTCTTCGGCGTGGCGCGTACGCCCATGTGGACGTACCGCGAGCCGTCGGCGAGTTTGTAGAAGACCATGCTGTCCCACAGCGGGCTGCCCTCGCGGCGGCCCACGAACGTGTCCGCGTCGACGGGTATCAGGTCCCAGTCCATCGGCGGCGAGATGTCGGCCAGCGCGCCGGTGACCTCGATGTGCAGGTGCAGCCTGCCGTCGTCGTTGACGCTCACCGTGGCGAGGCAGCCCACCCGCTCGTACGTCCCGACGTGCCCCGTGACGTCCACGTCCACCGGCGTCTCGGGCGGGCCGAGCTGCTCCGGCATCTCGACGTCCGCGAGCGCGGCGAACAGCTCGCGGCCCAGCGAGCGCTGTATCGCGCCGGACTCGCCGCCGTTGACCAGCAGGCAGATCACCGTGCCGGTGTCCGGCATGACCCAGAGCATCGCGGACTGGCCGATGGTGTTGCCCGCGTGCATGATCACCCGGTGTCCGGACCACTCGTCGAGGATCCAGCCGATCCCCCACTCCGGCGCGAGGGTGTACGGGTTCGGCAGGCGCACCTGCGGCGTGGTCATCTCGCCCGGAGCGGCCAGCAGTTCGGTGCCCAGGTGGGCCCGGCCGAATGCCACCACGTCGCTGGCCCGCGCGCAGATCAGCCCGGCCGGCCCCATCGCCCGCGTCAGGCCCCAGACCGGGGTCGGCTTGCCGTCCTCGACGTGTCCCGTCGCCGCGCTGAAGCGCAGCACGTCCTCCGGCAGCGTCCAGGTGTGCGTCAGGCCCAGGGGTTCGCAGATCTGCTCGCGCAGCGCCTCGTCCCAGGTCTTGCCGGTGAGCCGCTCGACGATGCGCCCGGCGATCACGAAGCCGGAGTTGCAGTACGAGAACGTCTCGCCGATCGGGTGGTTCTGGGTCAGCTCGGCGCAGGCCGCGACGTACTTCTCCAGACAGTCGTCGCCGCGCCCGGTGTCCAGGAACAGGTCGCCGTCGATACCGGAGGTGTGCGTCAGCAGATGCCGCACGGTCACCGTCTTGGTCACCTCGGCATCGGCGACCTTGAACTCGGGCAGCAGGTCGACGACCGGCGTGTCCAGCGTGAGCCGACCCTGTTCGACGAGCAACATCAGCTGGGTCGCCGTCCAGACCTTGGACACCGAGCCGATCTGGAACAGTGAGTCGGTGGAGACCGGCGTCCCGGTGTCCTTGTTGAGCACTCCGGCGGCGAAGGAGTGCACCTCACCCTCGTGCAGGAAGGCCAGGCTCGCGCCCGGCACCTCGTATTCGGCGATCAGCTCGGCGAGACGGGCATTCCAGTACGCGGGTTCGACGGTTGCGGTCATGGGACCTCTTTCGCAGGTGGGCGGGGCGGGCGTACCGGCACGCTACGCCGACCGGGCGCGCCGGCTCATGGCCGTGACGACGAACCCGAGAGCAACCCTTGGTGCGAACGCACAAGTGGCCGCACAACTACGAGCACACCGCCACGAACCCGTCGGCGTCAGCGCGGCGCGGTGGTGTGGCCGACCCGGACCAAGCCGGATTCGTAGGCCACCACCACGGCCTGGGCACGGTCCCGGAGCGCCAGCTTGTCCAGCACATCGCGCTCGTACCGCTCGACCGTGGCCCCGTCCACCCGCATCGCCGCAGCGATCTCGCCACTCGCCTTGCCCGTCGCAACCAGGCGCAGCACCTCGATCTCGGGCGGACTCAGGTGGGTGAGAGCAGCCGGAACGGCCGCGGCCACCGGCGTCGCGGACCCGACGGCGGACTCGACAGCGGGTTCGACAACCGACCCGGCGTCCGGCTCCGTGCCCGACACCACGACAGGTTCCGCCGCCGTCACCTGGATGCTCGCCGCGACCCGGAACCCGCCCCCCTCGACGTGCCCGGCCTCGAACGACCCGCCGTGCACGGCCACCCGCTCACGCATCCCGAGCAGCCCGTGCCCACCGCCGGTCATCGCGTAGCCACCGCCGGCCTTCTCGCCGCCGCCGTTGTCACGAATCTCGATGGCGACCGCATTCGGCAGATACTCCAGCCGCACCCGCGCCATGGCCGCGCTGCCGGCGTGCTTGCGGGCGTTGGTGAGCGCCTCCTGGGTGATCCGGTACAGCGCGAGCCCGACCGGCAGCGACAGCTCGCGGCGCGCGCCGACCACCTGGAGCTCGGTCGGGAGGCCGGCCAGGCAGGATTCGGCGATCAGCCGGTCGAGGTCGTCGACGCCGGGCTGCGGAGCCGAGGGCGCGGTTTCCGGGTCGTTGTCACTGCGCAGTACGCCGAGCAGCTGGCGCATCTCGTCCAGCGCGACCCGACCCGATGCCTCCAGCGTGAGCAGCGCGCCGCGCGCGCCGTCGAGGTCGCGTTCCAGGCCGGCCCGCGCGCCGCCGGACATCAGATGCATCGTGGTGATGTGGTGCGCCACGATGTCGTGCAGTTCGCGGGCGATCCGCCGGCGCTCCTCGGTCAGCGCCCGCTCGGCCAGCAGTTCCCGGTTGACCTCGACCTGGGCCTGCCAGTGCCGCACCGCCGCGCTCGCGCCGACGACCAACACGGTCGCCACGAGGTCACCACTGACGCTGTAGAAGAGCGGCATGTCCGCGTCGCGGTAGCCGGACGTCTGGGCGGCCATGGTGAGCGCCGCGGCCGCGGCGATCGTCCTGGGCCGACAGGACAGCCCGACGGTGTACAGCGCTACCGCCAACGTGAAGCCGAAACGTTGTCCGATGTCGCTGGACAGGTTCATTCCCACCTGGAGCACGAGCACCAGCAGCAACACCTGGACCGGGGCGCGCCGACGCGCGATCAGGCACAGCGCCGCCGCGACCAGGAACGCGATGTTGCCCGCGGTCTCGCCGGGCCCGGGACCGCGCACGGTGACCGCGTAGCCGAGCAGGTCGACGGCCATCGTCACGAGCACGACCAGGATGTCCGCCCGGTTGCGGCCCCAAAAGGCCCGGCGCGTGCGGGGCGAGCCGAATACTCCCGTGGAATCCGTGGCGGGCAGATCACGGCCGGTGATCGCCTTGCCGAGCGTGGCCATGGACTTGGGGCCGAAGCCCATCCAGGGCCTCCTTCCGTGGGGATCGGCGTGCCAGTATTCCACCGCGACGATCATCGGTCGAAGCGCGCGAATCGACCGGCCTCAGGCGCCGGCCGGCGACCGGCACCGACCCCCGAGTGCTCAGGCCCCCAGCCGCTCGGCCCCTCCGTCCCCCGTGCCACCTCCGTACAGCCCACGCTTTGCCGCCCCGACCGGGTCCGTCCCCGCCGTGCTCGTCGCCGCGAAGCGCATGGTCGCCCGATTCGGCGTGGTGTAGCGCTCCCACGCGGGCAGCCCGGCATGGTTCGGGTCGCCGGTACGCACGAACGAGATCCACGCGTCGTGCATCGCGGCACCCAATTCGTCCAGGGTCCGCGGCTCGACCCCGGCCAGGAACGGCGCGTGCGCCCAGCGGTCCGCGTTGCGGAACGTGAAGGGCAGCTCCAGGCAGTGCCCCGCGCCGAGCCGGCCGTCGTACGCGGGCGTCGCGTAATCGAACTGGTAAACCCATATCGGCCGACCCTGCTCGGCGCGTGCCTCCGCGAGGGCCGCCCCCGGCAGCCGGAACAGTTCGTCGGAGACCAGGTCGGTGAGCAACCCGAGCGGGTCGGCATCCGGGCGCTCGGCCGCGAAGATCTCGTACGCCTCGCCGGCTCGCGCGCCGAACGACTCGGCGAAGCGCGCCCGAACCTGTTCGGTGGTGGCGTTCGCGTACATGTCGTTGAAACCGAACGCGAAGCAGGCCTCGTCGGCCGTCCAGCCGAGCAGGATGTCGGGCCCCGCGTTCTGCCCTGGATCAGCCGCCCCGTCGATCAGCGCCGCCAGCGGATGCCGGGTCATGGTCGAGCCGTCGATCAGTGGCAGGAACGGCACCGGCCACCGGCCCCAGCGGGCCTGCACGCCGAACATCGCGATCGTGGCCTGGACCAGCCGCTCCCACGGCAGCGCGCGCAGCTGTGCGATGTCGGCGACGCCGGCCGCTTCCAGCAGCGCGGCCGTGGTGCGCAGCGACTGCGCTCGATCGGGCGTGGCCGCGCCGAACGGCGGGCTCTGTAGGATCGCGCGCCGGAAGAGGCCGCGCCCCTCGGGGTGCGCGGCCAGCGCCGCCGTGGAGAAGGCGCCGCCCGACTGGCCGGCGACGGTGATGTCGTCCGGGTCGCCGCCGAAGGCCGCGATGTGCTCCCGGATCCAGCGCAACGCGGCGAGCTGATCGGTCAGCCAGAAGTTGCCGCACGCCTCCTCGGCGCCGACGCACAGGTAGCCGAGCGCGCCGATCCGGTAGGAGACGCTCACCACGACCAGGTCGCCGTCGCGCGCGAAGGTGTCTCCCGCGTAGATCGGCAGTGTGCCGGAGCCGCTGACGAAGCCGCCGCCGTGGATCCAGACCAGGACCGGGCGGCGGGCGTCGTCCGGGCCCGGCGTCCAGACGTTGAGCGTGAGGCAGTCCTCGTCGAACGGCGGCGCGCCGTGGCCGCCCAGGACCGCGTCCACGCGCCCGATCTGCGGCGCGCTCGGCCCGTACTCGGCCGCGTCCCGCACACCGTCCCATCCCGGATGCGGCCGGGCCGGACGCCAGCGCAGGTCGCCGACCGGCGCAGCCGCGTACGGGATGCCGCGAAACACCGCGAGGCCGTCCTCGGCGCGACCGCGCAGCGTGCCGACGGGCAGCTTCACGACGGCGTCGCGGTCGGCCCGGCCCGATATCACGTCGCCGAGCCCGGGTCGGCCGAGGTGGCGCCCCGGGTTGCGCCCAGTGGCGCGTCCGCGAACTTCCCGGACAGCAGGTGTCCGGCGCCCGGCGCGAAGGCGGGCAGGTCCAGCGCGCGGAGCATCTGGTGCACGGTGCACACCGCGGCCGAGACGACCGGCTTGCCCAGTCGCTGCTCGGCCTCCTCGATCGCGGCCAGCGAGGGCATCTGCACGCACGCGGACAACACCACCGCGTCCGCGTCCGCGTGTTCGAGCCGCTCGGCGATGCCCGGTAGGCGCAGCGGGTCGTGCGCGGCCACATCGAGGTTGTCCGGGATCTCCAGCGCCTCGAAGTCGAGCACCTCGATGCCTTCGTGGCCCAGGTACTCCACGACGGTGCGGGTCAGCGGCAGCATGTACGGCGCGACCAAGGCCACCTTGCGCGCGCCGATCGTGTGCAGCCCGTGCACGAGCGCGCCGGCGCTGGTGACCACCGGCGCGGGCGCGCCGTTCTCGACGGTGCGGCCGTGCAGCCGCTCCTCGGAGACCCGGTGGTAGCCCAGGCCCATGCTCATGATCGCCACGAGGCACGCATAGCCGAGCACGTCCACCCGCGCGTCGGTGAGTTCGACGGCGCAGCGGTCGGAGTCGGCGTCCATCGCCTTGAGTTGCTCGGGGGTGACGTGCGTCATCCGCATCCGGCTGGAGTGGAACGTGAAGCGCTCCGGCGCGACCGTCTCACGCGCCCGCAGGATCGCGGGTACCTCGGTTTCCATCGTGACGTTCGAGCTCGGCACGATCTGGCCGATGCGGTAGGGGTGGTGACGCACGGAGGTCCTCCTGCTGAATACCGGAAAACGAGAGGCTGAGTACCGGGAACGAGAGTGGGGGCGAGCCGCGCGTCAGCGGGCGTCGATCACCGGGTTGGACAGGGTGCCGATCCGCTCCACGGTCGCCTCGACCACGTCGCCGGGCCGGAGATACTGCGGCGGGACCTGGGCCGCGCCGACGCCGGACGGCGAGCCGGTGGAGATCACGTCGCCCGGCTCCAGGGTCATCCCGGAGGAGATGTCGGCGATCAGGCGCGGGATGTCGAAGAGCATGTGCCGCGTGTTGGACTTCTGCTTGACGTCGCCGTTGACCCGCAGCGACAGGTCGAGCGCCTGCGCGTCCGGGATGTCGTCGGCGGTGACCACCGCAGGGCCGAACGGGGCGTAGGAGTCCTGGCCCTTGGAGAAGAACCACTGCCCGGAGCGGCGCTGGTCGCGGGCGCTGATGTCGTTCATGATGCTGTACCCGAACACGTGGTCCCACGCGTCGGCCTCGCTCACCTTGTAGGCGGTCCGTCCGATCACGACGGCGAGTTCGCACTCCCAGTCGAGCTGCTGGGTCAGGTTGCCGTTGTGCAGGATGGGCGCGCCGGGGCCGGTCACGGCGGTGGCGGGCTTGCCGAACAGCACCGGACGCTCCGGGAGTTCCTTCGCGGTGTCCAAAGTGCGGTTGGATTCGGCCACGTGCTCGACGTAGTTGAGCCCGATGCCGATCACCTTCCCGGGTCGCAGCGGGGCCAGCAGCCGAACGTCGGTGCTCGCGTGCACGGCGTCGGCGGGTCGGCCTGCCGGGTCGCCGCTCAGCAGGTCCCGCGCGGTGTCGAACGCCTCGGCGCCGGCACGAATGAACGACAGCAGATCGCCGGGCAGTTCGGTGCCCGAGGCGGCGGCGAGCGCCACGAGGTCGATCACGTGTGCGCCGTCCTCGGCGCCCAGGCGGGACGACGAACCGTCGACGGTGTAGGTGACCAGGCGCATGGGGGTGTCCTCACTGTCCTTGCGTCCGGGCGGCGCGGTCGCGCCGCCCGGGTCGTCGTGGGGTCGGGAATCGTTGGGTCGACGATCGGCGCTGTGCCGGCCGACCGGGTGATCACGGGGTCGGCTGGTGCCCGTCGTTGTCGGCATACGCCTCTTCGCGGTGGAAGCCGAGCGAGCGCATCACCGGGAAGTCGTTGAACGAGAACAGCACCGCGTCCTCGGACGCGTCCAGGTTGGCGTGTTCGTGCCAGGCCCAGGCCGGGACCGCGAAGACGTCGCCCTCGTGCCACTCGAAGCGCTGCCCGCCGACGATCGAGACGCCGTGGCCCTTGGCCGCCGTGTAGACGACCGATCCGGTGTGCCGGTGGGCCTTGGTCGCCTGTCCGGCGCGCAGGAGTTGGATGTGCGCGCTCATCGTCGGCATCACCGAGCCGGCGGTGGCGGGGTTGGTGTACTCCATGATCACGCCGTCGTACGGCGAGCCCTCGCTCGCCTTCGCCAGGTCGAGCAGGGCCTGGTAGGTGGGCTCCCATGGCCAGGCCAGCAGCGGTGAGTAGGGCCGGGTCCACCGCTCCGTGCCGTACGGCACCAGGTTGCCGCCGTAGGTCAGGACCGAGTTGTTCACCACCTTGCCGGGCACCTGGTACACGTCGGGGTGCACCTCGTAGAAGCCCGCGTCCAGTGCGTTGACCAGCGGGATGTCCAGGCCGTCCTGCCAGATCACCGGCGCGTCGTCCGCCTCGTTGCCGTGCTCGTGCCAGGTCCCGTTCGGAGTGATCGCGAAGTCGCGGGCGCCGACCTTCAACTTCTCGCCGTCCACGACGGTCCAGGCGCCGGTGCCCTCCAGCACGAACCGCAGCGCGGCGGCCTGGTGCCGGTGTGCGGTCATCGACTCGCCCGGTCCCATGATCTGCAGACCCGTGTACAGCAGACCCGCCGCCGCGCTGACGTCCCGTCGCCCGGGGTTGACCAGCATCACCACCCGGCGGCCCGCGTCGTCCGCCTTGACCAGGTCCAGCGCCTTGCGTACCAGCGGGCGCAGTTCGGCGTAGCGCCACAGGGTGGGCACCGACTTGGGCTGCGGATACCACGGCTCGATCTCGTTCGCCACGGTCCACAGCGCACCGGCCTCGCGCGCGGCCAACTCTGCGTAGTAGGCGCTCAGTTCCGGGGTGTCGGTGACTCGGGCCCGGCCGAGCATCTTGTCGTCCTGGGTGGTCATTTCTCCTCCTCGGGGGCAGGTGCGACGGGCATCGGGACGTTTTCGTGGGTGAACGTGATCGGCGGTCTGGGCCGGTTGTCGACGTTCAGCCGGAAGATGTCGAAGCGGTTGTAGTGGCCGACGATGTCGTGCATCTGCTTGGGCTGGATGCACTTGGCGAGGTCGATATCGGCGTAGACGATGCCCTCGTCGTCGATCAGCGGCTCGGTGACCGGGCGGCCGTCCGGACCGAAGATGCCGGACAGCGCGCTGCGTTCGCGACCCAGTTGTTTGCGTACCTCCGCGTCGTCGCCGGCGATGGCGTCGACGATCTCGGGCGAGATGGTCGAGCACGCGACGACCGAGAACACCTTGCCCTCGAAGCTGTGCGCGGCGGTGCGCACCGCGATGGCGTCCGCCATGTCGTAGTCGACGGGCGCGACCGGCAGTGCGATGTAGCTTGCCGCGTGCACGAGTTCGCCCTGGGCGAGCAGGGTGAAGCGGGCCAGCGTGTTGGTGTTCTCGCCGCACGCGAGCACGCCGAGCGGGCCGATCCCGGTCGGGTGCACGCGCAGCGAGCTGCCGTCGCCGCCGGTCCAGGTCAGCTTCTCCGCCCAGGTGGGCACCAGCTTGCGGTGCACCCCGATCAGTTCGCCGTCCGCGTCGATGGTCAACATCGTGTTGTAGAGCACGCCCATGCTGTGCGGGCCGCGCTCGTTGACGCCGATCACCACCACCGCGCCGGCCGCCCGGGCGGCGGCGCGCAGCGCCTCCACGTGCGGGCCGGGCAGGTCGACCGAGGAGCGGTACAGGCGTTCGAACCAGGGTGAGCCCTGGACCGGGTTCATCGTCCAGTTCCAGTACGGGTACCCGGGCACGAACACCTCGGGGAAGACGATCAGCTCGGCGCCGTTGGCGGCGGCCTCGCGGATCAGGTCGACCGCCTTGGCCACGGTGGCGGCCGCGTCCAGGTAGACCGGCGATGCCTGCACGGCCGCGGCCTTGAACCTCGGCGGGTTGTCGCGCTGTTCGCTCGTCAGCACGATCGGCGGGGTGGGACTGTCCATGTCGGGCTCCTCGTGGTCCGGGTCAGCGCCGGCCGGGTACGGCCACCAAGGGGGAATCGCACTTTGGTCGCCAGCGCCGCGGCACCGCTTCGACCGTCTCGCGCAGCAGGTGCAGCCGGGGCGGTACGCGGTCGCTGCCCGCGCCGGGCGGCTTGCGGCTGCCCGGGCGCCACGCGCTCGGCCACGGCGCACCGGTTCCGGTGTAGCCCTGTTCGGCGGCGGCGTGCAGCGTCCACATCGGGTCGTAGAGGTGGGCGCGACCGACCGCGCACAGGTCGGCGCGGCCCGCGAGCAGGATCGAGTTGACGTCGTCGTAGGTGGAGATCGCGCCGACCGCGATGGTCGGCACGCCGGTCGCGTTGCGGATCAGGTCGGCGAACGGGGTCTGGTAGCCGCGCCCGTAGGCGGGCCGCTCGTGCGGCACCACTTCGCCGGAGGAAACGTCCATCGCGTCCGCGCCGGCCGCCGCCAGTGCCCGGGCGATCGCGACCGCGTCGTCCTCGGTGGTGCCGCCCTCGGCCCAGTCGCTCGCCGAGATCCGCACCACCAGCGGCTTGTTCGTCGGCCACACCGCGCGCACCGCGGACAGCACCTCGATCGGGAAACGCAGCCGGCCGGCGAGTGAGCCGCCGTATTCGTCCTCGCGCAGGTTGGTCAACGGGGACAGGAAGCCGGACAGCAGATGGCCGTGCCCGTACTGGAGTTCCAGCGCGTCGAAGCCGGCCCGGTCGGCCCGCGCGGCGGCGGCGGCGAACGCGGCGGTGATCGCGTCCAGGTCCGCCCGGTCCGCCTCACGCGGTCGGAAGTCGTTGTTCGCGTCCCAGGCGATCGCCGAGGCGGCCACCGTCGGCCAGCCGCTCGGGCCCAGCGACACGCTCCGGCCGTCGGCGTCCGGCACGGTGGTCGCCGCGCGGCGCCCGGCGTGGCTGAGCTGGATGCCCAGCAGCGGCCCGTCCGGCGCCTGTTCCTTGACCCGGGTGACCACGTCGCGCCATGCCGCCTCGTGCGCGTTCGACCACAGGCCCGGACATGCCTCGGTGGCCCGCCCGTTCGGCAGTACGGCCGTCATGCCCGCGAAGACCAGGCTCGCGCCGCCGAGCGCGAGCGCGCCCAGATGCGCGGACTCGAACGGGCCCGGGATGCCGTCCTGGGCCGCATACGTGGCCATCGGCGGCACCACCACGCGGTTGCGCAGTCGGATCGAGCCGAGTCGCAAGGGCTGGAACATCGGCGCCGCGTCCACCCGGTCCGGCCGGCCGGCGGTGAACGCCGCGTCCACCTGCGCCACGAACTCGGGGTCGCGCTCCAGCAGGTTGGCGTGGGTGACCCGACGGCTGCGGGTGAGCAGGTTGAAGGCGAACTGCTCGGGCGCCTGGCCCACCGCGCGGTCGATGTTCTCGAACCACTCCAGGCTGGCCTGGGCGGCGCGCTGGGTGGAGCGCACCACCGGCTTGCGTTCGGCCTCGTAGGCGGTCAGCGCGGCCGGAATGCCGGCGTGCTCGTTCAGGCACGCGGCCAGGGCGAGCGCGTCCTCCATCGCCAGCTTGGTGCCCGAACCGATGGAGAAGTGCGCGGTGTGCGCGGCGTCGCCGAGCAGCACCACGTTCTCGTGGTGCCAGGTGGCGTTGCGCACGGTGCTGAACCTGATCCAACGCGAGTTGTTCGGGATCAGCCGGTGGCCGTCCAGGTGTTCGGCCAGCAGCGCCTCGCAGCGCGCGATGCCCGCGTCGTCACTGGCACCGCGCGGCAGGTCGCGGCCGGCGAACTCGGCGAATCCACCGCGCCGCCAGGCATCCTCGGCCAGTTCGACGATGAAGGTGCTGCGTCGGTCGTCGAAGGGGTAGGCGTGCACCTGCACCACGCCGAAGTCGTGCTTGTCCACGATGAAGGTGAACGCGTCGAAGACCTTGTCGGTACCCAGCCACATGTAGCGGCAGCCGCGTTCGTCCAGGCTCGGCCGGAAGGTGTCGGCGTAGCACTCGCGCACCGTGGAGCGCACTCCGTCCGAGGCGACCACCAAGTCGTGGGTGCGCGCGAGTTCGGCCACGTCCGGCGCCTCGGTGCGGTAGCGCAGGTCCACGCCCAGCGCGACGCACCGCTCTTGGAGGATGCGCAGGAGCCGCTCCCGGCCCAGGGCGGCAAATCCGTGCCCGCCGGAGGTGAGGGTGCTGCCGCCGTAACGGATGTCGATGTCGGTCCAGCGGGCGAACCCCTCCGACATCGCGGCGAAGATCTCCGGGTCGGCCTGGGCGATACCGTCCAGGGTCTCGTCGGAGAACACCACGCCGAAGCCGAACACGTCGTCCGGGGCGTTGCGCTCCCACAGGGTGATCTCCGCGGCCGGCGAGAGCTGCTTGGCGAGGGCGGCGAAGTACAACCCGCCCGGCCCGCCACCGATGACTGCGATGCGCACAGCGTCCTCCAATGTTCCGGGCCTACCCGAGCGTATGTAATAAATTCCACGATCGTCAACAGGACGCGATATTCGAGGGTCGCGGGCACGGCGTCCGAGCCCTCGTACCGGCATGCGGTCAGGCGTACGACTCCGGTCGTTGCGGGCCGCCCCGGGACAGCGCGGCCCGGATCTCCTCGGGCCAGGGCGAGGCGCCTTTCGCGTCCGGCGGGCAGTGCACGACGGACAGCCGCCCGGTCGCGGCCACACCCTGGGTGCCGCGCACCTCGAACTCGTAGTGCAGCGAACTCGCGCCCACCCGGACGACCCGCAGCGCGGCGTGCACGGCTTCGCCGAACCACAAGCGCTCGCGGTAGTCCGCCTCGAAGTGCACCCGCGGGATCCGGCCGAACAGCTCGGCCACGCCCAGCCGGCGCAGCAGGACCGCCTCGGCCGCCTCGACCCAGCGCTGCACGGACGAGTAGTGGTAGTGGCCCGCGGCGTCGGTGTCCTGCCATTCGACCCGGCGCTCGATCACCACGGAGGGCAGTGTCGTCGCGTCCGCCGAGTCCTCGGCCGGGGCGGCCGGGTCGGGCCGGGTCGGGCGGGTTTCCTGCATCTCGTTGCCTTTCACGAGGGCTCCGGGGCAAGGGAGTTCGAGGTCGCGGCCGGCGGTATCGGCCCGGCCGGGGCCGGTGGCGCGTCGGCCTGGGCCCAGGCGCGCAGTTCGCCACGCCGCAGCTTGCCGTTGCCGGTGCGCGGGAGAGCGGCCACGAACTCGACGGCGCGCGGGTACTTGTACGGCGCGATGGCCTGCTTGACGAAGGCCTGGATGCGGCCGGCGGTGTCCGCGTCGGCGACCACCCCCTCGCGCAGCACCACGTACGCCTTGACGATCAGGCCGCGTCTGGGGTCGGGCGCGCCGACCACGCCGCACTCGGCGACGTCCGGGTGTGCGGCCAGGGCGAGTTCGACCTCGGGGCCGGCGATGTTGTAGCCGGACGAGACGATCATGTCGTCGCTGCGGGCCTGATACCAGAGGTAGCCGTCGGCGTCGCGGATGTAGGTGTCGCCGGTGATGTTCCAGCCGTCCCGCACGTAGCTGGTCTGGCGTGGATCGTCGAGGTAGCGGCACCCGGTCGGGCCCTTGACCGCGAGTTGTCCGGGCGTGCCGTCCGGGACCCGCCGGCCGGCGGCGTCGAGCACCACGGCCTCGAAGCCGGGTACCGCGCGACCGGTGGCACCGGGACGGATGTCCTGGTCGGCGGCGGAGACGAAGACGTGCAGCAACTCGGTCGCGCCGATCCCGTCGATCAGCTCGATCCCGGTCGCCGCGTGCAGGTCGTGCCAGGTCTCCGCGGGCAACGCCTCACCCGCCGACACGCACCGCCGGACGCCCTTGAGCAGGTCGGCGAGGCCCGCGCCCATGATCGCCCGGTAGGCGGTGGGCGCGGTGAACAGCACGGTGACGCCGTACTCGGCGATGATCCGGGCCAGCCGCTCGGGCGTGGCATGTTCGAGCAGCAGGCTGGCCGCGCCCACGTGCAGCGGGAAGACCACGAGGCCGCCGAGGCCGAAGGTGAAGCCCAGCGGCGGGGTGCCTGCGAACAGGTCGTCCGGGGTGGGCTTGAGGATGTGCCGGGCGAAGGTGTCGGAGTTGGCGAGCACGTCGCGGTGGAAGTGCATGGTGGCCTTGGGTCGACCGGTGGTCCCGGAGGTGAACGCGATCAGCGCGACGTCGTCGGCCGAGGTGTCCACCGCCTCGAACTCGCCGCTCTTGTGCGCACAGCGGCCGATCAGGTCGGTCGCCGCGTCGCCGCCGTAGGCGAGGGTGGTCAACCCGGGCACCCGGGCCACCGCCAACTCGTCCATGAACCGGTGGTCGCACAGCGCGACCGTGGGCGTGGCGATCTCGCACAACGTCGTCAGCTCGTGCGCCCGAAGCAGCGGCATCGTGGTGACCACGACCCCGCCCGCCTTGAGCACGCCGAACCAGCAGGCGACCAGCCACGGGTTGTTGGGGCCGCGCAACAGGACCCGGTTGCCGGGGACCAAGCCGAGGTCCTCGGTCAGCACCCGGGCCACCTGATTCGCCCGAAGCAGCAGGTCACCGTACGTCCACTGGTCATCGAGCGTGACCAGACACCGCCGATCGGGACCGAGCCGCGCCACGGTGTCGTCCAACAGGACCCGAGCACAGTTGAGCCGAGTCGGGTAGCGCAATTCCGGTAGTTCGAAACGTAGTTCGGGCCACAACTCGGCCGGTGGCAGTCGATCACGACAAAACGTGTCGACGTGAGCAGAAGGAAACAGCTCCATGTGCGCGCACCTCATCCTGGTGTCAGCGGGAGTCGCGGAGCCAGTATCTACCAATCCTGACGACAGTCAATGTATCGCGATAGATTTACGGGCAACAACCCCGGACGCATGCCCGGGATATCTACAATCCACGCAAACACGGCGTGGTGGCCTCGTGGGAAGAGGCACGGGTACGGCCGCGCGGATGCTCCTCGGGCGAGCCGTCGACCGTGCGCCGGACATGGGTCGAGCCCGTCTCCGACTGCCCTGGAGACGGGCTCGACCCATGTCCGGACCCGAGCGGGCCCGCGTCCGCGCTACTCCACCGTCACCGACTTGGCGAGGTTTCGGGGGCGGTCGATGTCCTCACCGAGGGTGCGGGCCGCGTGGTAGGCGAGGAGTTGGGTGGGGATCGTGAGGAGGATCGGGTCGAGTTCGGGTTCGTTGCGCGGGACGTCGATGCGGTCGGCCTCGAGGTCGCCCAGGTCCACGCCCTTGTGGGTGATCACGGTCAGTCGACCGCCCCGCGCGCGGATCTCGTGTGCGGCCGCGAGGTTGCGGCCGACCAGGTCGTCGTCCGGGATGATCGCCACCGTCGGCAGGTCCGCGTCGATCAGCGCGAGCGGGCCGTGCTTGAGTTCGCTGCTGGGGTAGGCCTCGGCGTGCCGGTAGGTGATCTCCTTGAACTTCTGCGCCGCCTCCCGCGCGACCGGATAACCGCGTACCCGGCCGATGAAGAACAGGCTGCGCGCATCCGCGAGCCGCCGACCCGCGTCGGCGATGGTCTGCTCGTCGGCCAGGATTTCGGCGATCTGGCCCGGCAGCGCCTGTAGGCCGGCCAGGATCCGCGCGCCGTCCGCGTGCGACAGGTCGTGCACCCGGCCCAGCGCCAGCGCCAACAGCGCGAAGCCCACCGACATGTGGGTCAACGCCTTGGTCGAGGCCACCGAGACCTCGGGCCCCGCGTGCAGATAGATGCCGCCGTCGCACTGCCGAGCGATGGACGAGCCGACCACGTTGACCAGGCCGACCACCCGACCACCCTTGCGCTGGATCTCGCGCACCGCGAAGAGCGTGTCGGCGGTCTCGCCCGACTGGCTGACCGCGACGTACAGCGTGTCCGGCTCGATCACCGGATTGCGATAGCGAAACTCCGAGGCCGGTTCGGCGTCGGCCGGCACCCGGGCCAGGTCCTCGATCAGCGCGGCCCCCAACTGACCCACGTAGTAGGCCGATCCACATCCGAGCACCTTCACCCGACGGAACCCGCGCAGCTCGCGCAGCTCGATCCGCAGACCGTCCAGCCGAGCCGAGCCGAACCGATCGTCGAGGCGGCCACCCAGCATGCGCTCGACGGAGGAGGGCTGTTCGTGGATCTCCTTGTGCATGAAGTGCTCGTGGCCCGCGAGTTCGAGCTCCTCGACGGTGAGCTCGACGGTGGTCGGCGTCTTGGTGACGTCCTGCTGCTCCCGGGTGAAGGTACGAAAACCGGTCGCGGTGACCGTGGCCAGCTCGCCGTCCTCCAGGTGCACGACCGAACTGGTGTGCCGCACCAGCGCCGAGACGTCGCTCGCGACGAACATCTCCCGCTCGCCGACGCCGATCACCAGCGGCGAACCGTTCCGGGCCACCACGATCCGGTCCGGATCGGCCCCGTCCACGACGGCGATCGCGTACGTACCGGTCACCTGTGCGAGCGTGGCCACCACCGCGGCCTCGAGCGTGTCCGCCGTCGAGCGGGCGATCAGGTGTGCGAGCACCTCGGTGTCGGTGTCCGAGGCCAGTTCGACCCCCTCGGCCGTGAGCCTGGCCCGCAGCGCGGCCGCGTTGTCGATGATGCCGTTGTGGACGACCTGGATCCGGCCGTCCGCCGACGCGTGCGGATGCGCGTTGGCCTCCGAGGGTGCGCCATGGGTGGCCCAGCGGGTGTGCCCGATGCCGACCCGCCCCGAGGTCTTGGCGGGCACGGCGGCGGCCAGCGCCTGTACCCGGCCCACCCGCCGGAACACCTTGGCCGCACCACGCGCGCCCAACACCGCGATGCCGGCCGAGTCGTAGCCTCGATACTCCAGTCTGCTCAGACCTTCGAGCAGGATGGGGGCGGCCTGCTGCGCGCCGATGTAGCCCACGATTCCGCACATGATGCTGCGCTCCTTGCTCCTGGCAGGTCGATATGTTCGGCCGCGCCGATGGATGGCTCGCGCGGCCCGCCCGGCGGGCACGGCTTCGACGGGCACGGCCTCGACAGCCGTGACCGCAGCGGCCACGGGCCGGCCCGATCGGCTCAGCCGTAAATAACGCGCCGCAGTTGGCGCTCGGTCAACTCCGGTGGCGCGACCAGGCGTTCGCTCAGTTCGGCGGCGATCAGGCGATAGATCTGCGCGTTGCGCTTGCCGTAGACCTTGTGGTGCCGATGCCGCCGCCGGACGTACTCCTCGACCGGCTCGCGGTACCACGCCAGCACGTCCTCGACGATCCGCTCCGCCTCGGCAGGCGCCAGGCCGGTTGTCGCCGCGATCCGCTCCACCAATTCGCCGTCAGCCACCCCCCGATCCTGACCTCCGCCCGCGCCGACGGCAAGAATCTGCCCGATTTCGGGCAGATTCCGGGCAGAGAAGCATTCAGAAGGACGATCGAGACGCGCGGCCGGGCAGTTGGCCGTAGAGAAAGGCGTGCACTCCGTCCGTGAGGATCGCGTCGACTCGGCCTCCCCGAGACCACTCCCCGCCGCCCCTGGCTGCCCGCCGCCGAGTACGGCCAAGCCCTGCTCGCCGCCGGCCTGCCCGAGTTCATGGTCCCCGTGTTCGAGGACACCGAGGCAGCCATCGAACGCGGCGAGCTCGCCACCACCACAGGCGACTTGTCCCGCCTGCTCGGCCGCCCGACCACCTCCCTCGCCGAGACGGTCGCCACCACACTCACGCGCTGAGCGCCGCAGCCACACGCCGGCCACTTTCGGCCTTGCCGCCCAGCGGGTACGCGGGCAGGTTGAGGGGATGATCCTCCCGTTCGCACGCGAAGGTAAGACCGGTTCGATCCAGGTGACCGTCGAGCGCGTCGAAGACCCATCGGCGATCGGACAGACCGCCGAGGCCCGGGACTTCCCGTGTCTCACCGCGCAGATCGTCTACCCCGCCCGTGGCTACGGCGCACTGTTCGGGTGGGTGCAACTGGTCCGCTCCACCGACGGCGCGTCGGCGGGCGCGGAGTTCGAGATGGACCCGTTCTCACTCTTCGCCGACGCCGGGTCGCCCTACTGCTACTTCGGCGTCGCGCCTACCCTCTTCGACTCGCCGGCCCGCGACACCCGCGCCCCGATGACCTGGCTCGCGCACACGTTCCTGGGCTGGACCCCGATGGCCGAGAGCATCGAACCGCACGTCATCCCGCTCGTCGGCTTCTCCTGGGGCTTCTCCATCGACCGCACCGAAACCATCGCCCTCCGCCCGGCCCAACCCCTCACCCCCACCGACTGGACCGCCCACCTCCCCTACCTCACCAAACAACACCCGGCCTGGACCTTCGCCCCGGCCCCCGGACGCGCGCCCGGCGCGTAACGCGCGGGCTAACGCCGGTTCGCGGTCAGGCATGTGGAATTGTCGAGGGCGAGGTGGGCCAGGACGCCTCGGCCGCCGGTGAAGGTGACGCCCGGAACGGCGAAGTCGTGGGATTCCTCGTGGAAGCCCAGGGATTCGTGCAGGCGCAGCGAGGCGGTGTTGCGGGCGTTGGTGAAGTACCAGGCGAAATCCGCGCGTTCGGCGATCCAGGCGAGGCGGGCGCGGGCCAGGCGCAGGCCCAGGCCGGCGCGGCGGGCGGTGGGGGCGACCACGATTCCGGCCAGGTAGTAGCCGACGGGGGCCGTCGGTGACGGGTCGAGGTGTACCGCGCGGGCGTAGCCGACCACCGGGTCGGCGTGGTCCGAGGGCTCCGTCGCGACCAGGAAGCAGCCGTCCGGACGGTCGAACCACGTCCGGACGCGCGCCCGCAGGTCGGGTTCGGCGCCCGCGGGACCACCGTCGTGCAGCGCGAGCAACGCCGCGCACGCGTCGAGATCGGCGGCCCGCGCACTCCGCACCACGAAGGTTCGCGACGACCTCACCCGACCCACCCCCGCGACACCAGGTATCCCGCCTCCCGGTCGAAGCCCAGGACCGTGGCGCCCTCGTCGAGCAGTCCGCCCAGTACCTCGCGCAGTGCCGCCCGCCAGGATCGGGCCACCTCGGGGTCGGTCCGACGCAGGGCCTCGATGTCCGCCGGCACCGCGACCAGCACGACCTCGGCCTCCGTGTCGCCGAGCACCGGCCGCCCGTCCCGCACCGCCAGCGCCGGCTCGGCGTCCGCGGGCGGCTCGATCGGCATCCACTCGCGCCGCACGGCCGCCCGTACCCTCGGGTCGTTCAACTCCCAGACCGCCAGAACCCGGTCGCTGGCGTCGCCGCTGTTGACGGTGTCCACCATGTCGCCGTAGAAGTTCGGCAGGTACTCCACGGGTCGCGCGCCCAGCTTGGTCAGGTTGAAGTAGGCGTTGCGGCGGACCAGCGGGTCGTACGTCCAGGTGATCCGGCGCAGCCCGCGCGCGAGCGCCCACTCCCGCTGATGCGTCTTGAGCGCGAAGCCCACCCCGCTCCCGGTCAGCGCGCCGGTGACGTGCGAGTGCAGCGTCTCGCCGATCGGCGCGCCGAAGAACGCGACCGCCGCGCCGACCAGCAGGCCGTCCCGATAGGCACCGGCGACGTAGTTCCCGGCATGTGCGAAGGCCCGCAGCAGTTCGACGCCCACCGGCGGCCCCTGACCCGGCACGGGTGGCCAGATCCCGCCGTACAGATGCTCGACGTCGCGAAACTCGCCGAGCTCGCACAGCTCCCGCACCTCCGCGTCCTGCACGCGTGCCCGTGTATGTCTCCGCGCGCGTGCCTGCGTGTCGCCCTGCTCTCGTGCCTTCGGATCGTTCATCTAGTCCGCACCGCCCTTCGCTCGGCCCGCACCACGATGCGTGCGATTCTCGCCGGGCCCACCGAGGCCTCGGCTACCCCGAGAGTCCTCGGTCCGAACGACACACATCGATACACAACTCACGGGTAACCACTGCACGCGCAAACTAAGTGACGGCCAGCGCGCCAGCCAGCAAGATCTTTGCGTCTTTTCCCCGAGATCTCGCAAGGTACTTGCGTCCTGACGACGCCGTTGGTGTGCTTGCCGCTCCCCGCCCCCACCCATCCGCCCCCACCCCATGGGGCTTCGACGGAGGCTTCCGTGCGCACAGATCAGGCTTCGCCTTCGCTTCCGGCTCCCGCATCGCCGACTCCGGCATCGCCTGCCGCGGCCTCCGTTTCCTTGGACGACAAGTACGCCGCCGAGCAGGGCCGCGTGCTGATCTCGGGTGTACAGGCACTGATCCGGCTGACCCTGGAGCAGCGCCGGCTGGACACCGCGCGCGGCCTGGACACCCGGGTCTTCGTCAGCGGGTACCAGGGTTCGCCGCTCGGCGGTGTGGACCTGGAGATGGGTCGCGCCAAGCGATTCCTGGACCCGGCCGGCGTGGTGTTCCAGGCGGGCCTGAACGAGGAACTGGCCGCGACCGCCGTCGCCGGAACCCAGCTGGTGGACCAGACCCCGGGCGCGCGGTACGCCGGGGTGACCGGCTTCTGGTACGGCAAGAACCCGGGCCTGGACCGGGCGGCGGACGCCATCCGGCACGCGACGATGGCCGGTACCGCTCCGCTCGGCGGCGCGGTCGCATGGATCGGCGACGACCCGGGCAGCAAGTCGTCGACCGTGCCCAGCTCGTGCGAGCCGATGATGGAAAGCCTGTCGATGCCGCTGCTCGCGCCGGGAACGGTCGGCGAGATCGTCGAGTTCGGCCTGCACGCGGTCGCCATGTCCCGAGCCTGCGGCCTGTGGACCGGCCTGAAGATCGTCGCCGACATCGCCGACGCGTCGACCACGGTGGACGTGTCCGAGTGGGGCAAGGACATCCCGGTCCCGGTGGCGGGCAAGCGCGGCACCCTCCCGACGCTGGTCGGCCCGGCCGCGCTCGACGCCGAGCACGACCTGATCACCCGTCGGCTCGACCTGGCCCGCGCATATGCCCGCGAGCACCGCCTCAACCGGATCGAGCACGACGCCCCGGGCGCCCGCCTGGGCATCCTCGCCGCCGGCGTGTCGTTCTCGGTGGTCCGCCGCGCACTCGCCGACCTCGGCCTGGACTCCGACAACGCGCTCGGCGTGCGGCTGATCCGCATCGGCATGCCCTTCCCACTGGACGACGCCGAACTGGCCGAACTCACCGCCGGTCTGGACGAGGTCCTGGTGGTCGAGGACAAGGTCCCGTTCCTGGAGGCCCGCCTCAAGGAGGCGCTGTACCGCCGGCCGGACGCGCCGCGCATCGTCGGTCGCCGTGACGACACCGGCCGCCCGCTGCTCACCGCGCGCGGCACGCTCGGCGCCGACGACGTGGCTCGCGCTGTCGCCGCCCGGATCGGCACCGACAACCTGCCCGCGTCCGCGACCGCGTACCTGGCCACCCTCGCCCCCAAGCGCCGCTCGCGGATCGCGCTGCCGATGCTGGCCTCGCGGACCCCGTACTTCTGTTCCGGCTGTCCGCACAACGCGTCCACCCGCACCGCCGACGACACCCTGGTCGGGGTCGGCATCGGCTGCCACGTGATGATCGCGCTGGACGGCAAGGGCCGCGGACATCAGCTCGGGCTGACCCAGATGGGCGGCGAGGGCGCGCAGTGGATCGGCCTGATGCCGTTCACCGACGACAAGCACTTCGTGCAAAACCTCGGCGACGGCACCTTCCACCACTCGGGCTCGCTGGCGATCCGGGCCGCCGTCGCGGCCGGCGCCAAGATGACCTACAAGCTCCTGTACAACGACGCGGTCGCGATGACCGGTGGCCAGAAGGCCGAAGGGCGGCTGGACGTACCGGCGTTGACCCGGTGGCTCGCGGTCGAGGGGGTGCGCAGGGTGGTGGTCACCACCGACGACCCGCGCAGCTACCGCGGAGTTCGGCTCGATCCGATCGCCAGTGTCCGACACCGCGACGAGCTCTCGGCGGCCGAGCGGGAGTTGGCCGGGCTGGACGGGGTGACCGTGCTGATCCACGACGACCGCTGCGCGGCCGAGGAGCGCCGACTGCGCAAGCGTGGGCAGTTGCCGACGCCGGCCGAGAAGGTGGTGATCAACGAGCGGGTGTGTGAGGGCTGCGGGGACTGCGGGGACAAGTCCACGTGTCTTTCGGTGCAGCCCGTGGACACCGAGTTCGGCCGCAAGACGCACATCCACCAGGGCTCGTGCAACTCGGACTTCAGCTGCCTGAGCGGCGACTGCCCATCCTTCCTGCTGGTCGAGCCGGGCACCCGCAAGGCCCGGGAGGTACCCGACCTGCCCCTGGAACCGGGTCTCCCGCAGCCCCGGTTCGCCGACGCCGACCTGCTGGTGCGGATGCCCGGCATCGGCGGCACCGGCGTGGTGACGGTCTCCTCGATCCTGCAGATGGCCGCACACCTGGACGGACTGCACGCGGCCGGCCTGGAGCAGACCGGTCTGGCCCAGAAGGGCGGCCCGGTGGTGTCCGACCTGCGCATCTCGAACCGGCCGATCGACGGCGCACTGCGCGCCTCGCGGGCCGGCGCGGACGTGCTGATCGGCTTCGACCTGCTCGGCACCGCGGCGGCGAGCAACCTGGCCACCGCCGACCCGCAACGCACGATCGCCGTGGTCAACACCGCGATCGTGCCGACCGCCGCGATGGTCACCAACCAGATCGCGCTGCCCGGTTCGCCGACCGAGACGCTGGAGCGGATCGACGCGGCGACGCGGCGGGCCGACAACCTGTACCTGGACGCGCTGGGCCTGTCCGAGGCGCTGTTCGCCGACCACATGCCCGCCAACATGATTCTGATCGGGGCCGCGTTCCAGCACGGCTGCCTGCCGCTGAGCGCGGACGCGATCGAGCGGGCGATCACCCTCAACGGCGCGGCCGTGGCCAAGAACCTGGCGGCGTTCCGCTGGGGTCGGGCGATGGCCGTGGACCCGGCCGCAGTACTGGCCGCCGCCGTCGCGGCGCCGCCGCGCGCGGTGGTCGAGGTCGACGCGGCCTCGCTCGTGCTGGCCGACGGCACGGGCGGCGACGCGGAGCTGCGCGAGGTGCTGGGCACTCGGATCGCCGACCTGACGGGGTACCAGGACGCGACCTACGCCCGCCGGTACGCCGATGACGTGCGGGCGATCCGGACCGCGGCGGTCGAGCGGGCGGGCGTGGCGGCGGGTGAACGGGTCGCGGTGGCCTACGCGAAGGCGCTGCACCACCTGATGGCGTACAAGGACGAGTACGAAGTGGCCCGCCTGCATCTGGACCCGGTGGAACAGGCCCGACGAGACGCGGAGTTCGGTCCGGACGCGGCGGTCTCGGTGCTGCTGCACCCGCCGGCGCTGCGCTACCTCGGGATGAACCGCAAGATCCGACTGCGCCGCACGGCCGGTCCGGCCTTCCGGGCGCTGCGCGCGGCGCGCGGCCTGCGCGGGACCCGCTGGGACCTGTTCGGCTACGCCGAGGTGCGTCGGGTGGAGCGCGAACTGGTGCCGCAGTACCGCGATCTGGTCCGCAGGGCGCTGCGCGAGTTGTCCGCGGCCAACGTCGACGCGGTCATCGCATTGGTGGCGCTGCCGGAGACGATCCGGGGCTACGAGGAGATCAAGCTCGCCCGGGTCGCCGAATACCGCACGGCGGCGCGGACCGCGCTGGCCGCGTTGACCGCGCCCGCGGCGGTCGCGGACACCTCGGGCGCCTCGGACACCGAGCTCGTCGCGACCGGCTGACCCACCGGCCCGTTCGCCCCGGCCGGCCCGCCCGATCCGGGTCGGCAGGCCGGCATCTCACACCCCCTCCTCCCCCGCCGCCCCCGACCTCCGGAGCAGCCGTGACCGTCGACCGCCTCCTGCCCACTCGGGATGCCGAGGACCTGCTCGATCTCACCCGTACCGTCGCCGACCGCGAGCTCGCGCCCGTGGCCGCCCGGCACGAGCGCGAGGAGTCCTACCCGGAAGGGTTGTTCGGCATCCTGGGCGACGTGGGCCTGCTGGGTCTGCCGTACCCGGAGGAGGACGGCGGCGGCGGTCAGCCGTACGAGGTCTACCTCCAGGTGCTGGAGGAACTCGCGGCTCGCTGGGCGGCGGTGGCGGTCGCCACCAGCGTGCACACGCTGGCCTGCTTCCCGGTGGCCACCTACGGTTCGCCCGCCCAGCGCGAGCGGTGGTTGCCGCAGATGCTGGAGGGTCGGCTGATCGGTGGCTACAGCCTGTCCGAGCCGCATGCGGGCTCGGACGCGGCCGCGATCATCTGCAAGGCGCGCCCGGTCGCCGACGGCTACCGAATCAATGGCACCAAGGCGTGGATCACGCACGGCGGCAAGGCGGACTTCTACGCCCTGTTCGCCCGTACCGGCGAGGGCAGTCGGGGCATCTCGTGCTTCCTGGCGCCCGGTGCGGCCGAGGGGCTGGCCTTCGGTCGGCCCGAGGAGAAGATGGGCCTCAATGCGGTGCCCACGACCAGCGCGTTCTGGGACGGCGCGGTCCTGGAGCGGGATCGACTGATCGGCGCCGAGGGGCAGGGTCTGGCCATCGCGTTGAGCGCGCTGGACTCGGGTCGGCTGGGCATCGCGGCGTGTGCGACGGGCCTGGCCCAGGCCGCGTTGGACGCGGCGGTGGAGTACGCCAACGAACGCACCACCTTCGGCCGCCGGATCGTCGACCACCAGGGCCTGGGTTTCCTGCTGGCCGACATGGCCGCCGCCGTCGACTCCGCGCGCGCCACCTACCTGGACGCGGCCCGCCGCCGCGACCTGGGCCGGCCGTACGGCCGGCAGGCCAGCGTGGCGAAGTTGATCGCCACCGATGCGGCGATGAAGGTCACCACGGACGCGGTCCAGGTCTTCGGCGGATGCGGCTACACCCGTGAGTTCCCGGTCGAGCGCTACATGCGCGAAGCCAAGATCATGCAGATCTTCGAGGGCACCAACCAGATCCAACGCATGGTCATCGCACGACAGTTCGCCCGCTGAACAGAGTTGCCTGGTCAGCACAGGAATTAGCCCTCCTGGGTGGCCCCAAAATGTGGAGCATCCAGGAGGGGCACAGACCTGTTCAAGATCAAGTGGGGCCACAGGTGGGGCACAGCCTCAGGAGCCGAATGCTGCAACCGCTGCGGTCTCCTGCTCGGCGGCCGGAACGAGGGACCGCTGCCACCGCTCTTCGAGGCGCTGCGAAATCTTGCGTGTCATTTCGTTGGACACGTGGGCGTAGCTCATCGCGCCCCCTCCTCGTCCCGGGCACGCTCGGCCAGGATCTGGCGCTCCTCTTCGCGGAGGGCTTCGACCGCGGCGATGTCCTCGTCCCAGGCGGGGGTGGGGCGGAGGGCCCAGCGGTTGAGGATGAGCGGGAGATCGCGGGCGTGGGCGTTGCCGACTTCTTCGTCGAACTTGTCGCGCCATTCTTCGGGGAGGGCGGCGCGGATGCCGTTGATGGATGCGGGCAGCTCGACCATCTCGCCGCCGATGTGGGTGGTGAACGTGGCCGCCGTGATGTCTCCCGGATGGTGATGAGAGGCCAGGGTGGCACCGCGCCGGGGGTGATCGGTAGCCGGCGCACACGGGCGGAGTACGCGACCGGGTGTGCGCCGCACGCTATGGGGCGCGCAGCCGCCCCCGATCGCATCGACGATCGGGGGCGGGCCCGGCGGACGTTCGGCACGTCCGCCGACACCAGCTGCCCGTCGTTCCCGACGGCGGGTGGGCGGCCACCTCGACCGGACCGGCCGGGCGCCCTGCGGGTCAGCCGACCCGGATCCCGGTGACGGCTTGGAGTTCGGGGAGGTAGCCCTGGCTCTGTCCGCTGCTCGTGGGGTGGTACGACTCGTCCACGGGCAGCGTGATGCCGTGGATCCACGCGTTGGACGCACAGACGCCGTGCCCGGCGAAGCGGGTGCGAACGTCGGCGAAATCGGCGTGCGCGGCGCCGGCGCGCTGCCTGGTGATCTCGGCCAGCGTGTCGGCGGCCTGGTCGAGGATGGTGCGCTTGAACTTGCTCAGGCCCAGGAAGCACGAGCCGAGTTCGAACAGGCGCGGGTAACCGAGCACAACCAGGCGGGCGTTGGGTGCGCGGTCGCGGATCTGCGCGTAGGTGGCGTCGAGGTCGGCGGGGAGTTTGTCGGTGGCGTAGGTCTTGGCCTTGGCGACGGCGACGGAACAGTCGTTGTCGGAGGCGAGCACGCAGGTCATGATCGTGTCGACGAAACCGGCGTCGTTGCCGCCGATGCTGATGGTCACCAGCGAGGTCGCGGAATTCAGCACGGCCAGTTGGCCGGAGCGCACGTCGGCGGTCTTGGCTCCGGAGCAGGCCACGAAGGCGAAGCCGCCCGGGTGGCTTCGGTTCCACAGGGCCGGATAGGCGTTGGCGCTGCGCTTGCAGGCGCCGCTGTCGGGGAGGTAGTTGCCGGCTCCGACGCCGGCGCTGTACGAGTCGCCCAGCGCCGCGTAGTTCGAGGCGGAGGCGGCCTGGGCGGTGGGCGCGACGAGCGCGGTGCCGGCGACGACGGTAACGGCGACGGCCGTCGCGGACAGGGTGCGGGGCAGCGAGAACACGAATGGTCTCCTCGGCGGACGTGGGGACGTCGTCGGAGGCGTCGGCGGGCATTGCGCTGCTGCACCTGAATCCGTTGACCCGTCGAACCGCCCGAGTCGGAACGCCCGTTCGACGTCCGGCTCTTCCGCAGTCGTCGCCCTTGGCACTCGATGTGAAACCTCATCGTCCCGCGCCCGAATCACCGCTGTATAGGCGGATTTCAGCCCCGCGACGGGCGATCACCCGCCCGCTGTCACGACCTTGAGCTCGGCGAGCGACTCCCGGATGACTTCCGCCAGGTCGCGCTCGCCGGATTCCTCGATCCAACAGTCGAACGCGATCTTGAAGACGGCGATCCCCGCCTCGGCGGCCAGACTTGCCGCCGGGTCCGCGACGCCGCGTGCGCGCAACCCGTCGGCGAGTGCCGCGGACAGGTTGGCGAGCTTGATCAGCTCGCGCTCGCGCAGTTCGGCGTTGGCCACGATGACACGTTGGCGGCGGCAGGCGAATGCGTGGCGCTCGCCGAAGAGATCGGCGGCTGCGGCGAGGGCCGCGGCCACCGCCTCGATCGGGGCGACGGCCTCGGGAGCGGCGGCAAGCGTGTTCACGAACGCCTCCTGCAACGAGCCCGAGCCCCCGAACAACACTTCGCGCTTGTCGGCGTAGTGCCGGAAGAACGTTCGCTCGGTGAGCCCCGCCCGCTGGGCGATGTCCGCCACGGTGGTCTGTTCGAACCCGCGCTCGCCGTAGAGCTCCAGGGCCGCCTCTTCGAGCCGCCCCCGCGCGTTCGGCTGCCATCGGCTCGCCCGCTCCGACGCCTCGGCCCACGCTCTCGCCGCCACCGGAGCCGAGGTGCATCGCGGCGGCGACCGACCGCGGTGCGATCGAGGCGCTCGGCGCCGCGCTCGAAGGTTCCGATCGGCCCCTCGTGATCACCGGCGGAACCCTCGGCCTCACCGCCGCGCCGGTGGCCTCCGAACGGGACATGCCGGACGCCGACGTGACGCCGCGAGCCGCCGGGAGCCTGGCGGCGCTCGCGTTCGCCGACCGAGGCGTGCGCTCGTCCGTACTGCGGTTGCCTCCGACGGTGCACGCCGAGGGTGACCACGGCTTCGTGCCGATGCTGATCGGCATCGCCCGGGACAAGGGCGTGTCCGCCTATGTCGGCGACGGATCCAACCGCCGGCCCGCGGTACACCGATCCGACGCGGCACGCCTGTTCCGCCTGGCGCTGGAACAGGCCCCGGCGGGCTCGATCCTGCACGGGGTGGCCGAGGAAGGCATCCCGATCCGTACCATCGCCGAGCTGATCGGCCGGCACCTCGACGTCCCGACCACGGCCATCGCGCCCGATCAGGCCGGCGAGCACTTCGGCTGGCTGAGCGCCTTCTTCGCGACCGACGTCCCCACCTCCAGCACGCTCACCCGCGAACTGCTGAACTGGCGGCCGACCGGCCCCGGCCTCGTCGACGACCTCGACAAGGGCCACTACTTCCACGGTCCGTCGAACCCGTGAGGTGACCCGGCCGCGGGGCTGCTCAGCGGCGCGTCAGGTCCGGGCGCAGGCGTTGCCAGGTGGGGTTGCGCAGTCGCCCGATCGTGGTCCAGCCGGACACGGTGACCTCGGCGACCAGGCGGGGGTCGACCCACTGGGCGCCGGGGACGTCCACGAAGTCGGCGAAGGGCGTGTCGGAGCGGGAGAGCGCGCCCAGGTATTCGCCGAGCTCGCCGCGTTCGGCGTCGCTCAGGCCGTGCTCCACGATGCCGGCGAAGCGCAGTCCATCCGGTGCGTCGACACCCACGAGCAGGCTCCCCGGGAGGCCGCGCAACTCGCCTCGGCCCTCGACCCAGCCGCCGATGACCACGTCGTGTGTCTCGATGTGCCTGGCCTTGACCCAGTCCGGTGAGCGCCGTCCGGGCTGGTAGTCCGAGGACAGGCGCTTGGCGACGATGCCCTCGTACCCGTTCCGCAGGCTCGTCGCCCACGCGAGTTGCACGTCGCCCTCCGCCCACTCGGGCGTCGACCATCGGGAACCGTCGAGGTCGAGGCCGGCCAGCAACATCCGGCGCTCGCGGTAAGGGGTCGACAGCAGCGACCGGCCGTCCAGGTACATCACGTCGAAGAGCATCAGGTGCACCGGCGCGTCCATGGTCAGCCGCGCCACCTTGCGCGGATTGACCACGCCCATCCGCTGCCGCAGCAGTTCGACGTCGGGCCGTCCCCGGTCGTCGAGAACCACGATCTCGCCGTCGAGCACCGCCTGTCGCTGCCCGTGCTGCACGCCGAGCCCGGCCAGCTCGGGGTAGGTGCGGGTAACGTCGGCACCGTCGCCGGACATCAGCCGTACAGTCCCGTCGCCCGCACAGTACGCCACCGTACGGGCACCGTCCCACTGGATCTCGAACCCCCAGTCGAGGTCGTATCCCTCGCCCGGCAACGGCGCCGCGGTGGCCAGCATCGGCTCGATCTCGGGCAACACGGCATGAACTTGATCCTGACCGGCCATGCCTCGATCATCGGCGGGGCATACCGGGGCCGCCGGCGGAGCCCGGATCGTGATTCGCACATTCGTTCGATCCGATGCCCGCCGGCCCGCTCACCTCGGACCGACGCCCCGCCGGCGACCGGGAGCCATTCGAGCGAGCGCCGGTGCGCCTCGTGTCCGCGACTCGGCCGCTCAGCCGGTCGGAGGCCGGCCCGTCACCGCCGAGATCACCTCGGCGATGCGTGCCGTGACCGCCGCCTGGTGGTCGGTCAGATAGAAGTGGCCACCGGAGAAGGTGTGCAGGGCGAACGTGCCGTTCGTGTGCTCGCGCCAGGACATCGCCTCGTCCAGGGTGACCTTCGGGTCGGTGTCGCCGATCAGAACGGTGATCGGGCACTCCAGCGGCTCGGCGGGCGCGCAGGTATAGGTCTCGATCGCGCGGTAGTCGGCGCGCAGCGCGGGCAGCACCATCTGCAACACCTCGTCGTTTGCCAGCAGGCTCGCGTCCGTACCGCTCATCGAGCGCAGCTCGGCGGCCAGCCCCGCGTCGTCCAGCAGGTGCAGCCGCTCGTCGCGCCGCCGGGCCGGGGCCCGCCGGCCGGAGGCGATCAGCGCGGCGGGCCGCACGCGCAGCCGGCGGGCCACCTCGAAACCGAGGACCGCGCCCATGCTGTGGCCGAACAGGACCAACGGGCGCTCCTCGTCCAGCCACGGGTCCAGCGCGACGGTGATGTGGTCCGCGAGCGTGCCGATGTCGTCGATCGGCGGTTCGGCGCGCCGATCCTGGCGGCCGGGATACTGCACACCCAGCACCTCGGCCCGATCCTTGAGCGCCGCCGACAGCGGGAACCAGAAACTTGCCGAGCCACCCGCGTGCGGCAGGGCGACCAGGCGCGAGCGTGGATCGGAAACCGGGTGGAACCGGCGGATCCAGGCGTCCGATATGGCGGAGGCGGTTGTCATGGACGAGCCCTTCTTGATCGTCGCTGCCGTGGTCGTGGCCGCTGTGGTCGTGGCTGCCGTGGTCGTGGCCGGTGTCGTCGTCGCCGTGGTCGTCGCCCGGCGAAGCGATCGTGATCAGCCGGCCATCGAGTCCGTGCGCGCGCCCAGTGGCTCCACGCCGGTGAGCACGGCGTGCTGGACCTCGCGCAGTGCCCGGGACGGTTCCAGGCCGAGCAGTTCGCGAAGCGCGCCGCGGGTGTCCTGGTACACCGCGAGCGCCTCGCCGCGGCGGCCGCAGTGGTACAGCGCGACCATCAAATGCCGGGCGAAGTTCTCGTGCAGTGGATACTCCGCGGTCAGCGCGTACAGCCGGGCGACGCTCTCCCGATAGCGGCCCAGGGCGAGGTCTGCCTCGACCACCAGTTCGAGACACTCCAGCCGGGACGCCTCCAGGCGTGCGGCGTGCGCCCGCACGATCGGGCCGTGTGCGACGCCCGCGTAGGCCGGCCCGCGCCACAGGTCCAGCGCGCTCGTGAAGATCTCCGCCGCCTCGTGCTGCCGCCCGGCCCGCAGACCCGCTCGGCCCCGGTCGACCAGGCCGTGGAAGGCGTCCGCGTCCAACCGGTCCGGTCCCGTGTGCAGGATGTAGCCGCCGGCACACGTGGCCAACGGGCCGCTGCGCGCGGGGCCCGAGGCGCCCAGCATCGCCCGCAGCCGGGACACGTACACGTGCACCGTGGACTTGGCTCGCTGCGGTCGGGCGCCCGGCCAGATCTCGGCGACGATCCGGTCGACTGTCAACAACTGGCCCCGGCGCGCGAGCAGGGCGGCCAGGAGGGTCTCCGGCTTGGGCGCCGCGATCGTACGCGGCTCGGCACCGTCGACGATCCGCACGGGGCCGAGAATCTCGTACCGCAACGGCTCTTCCCTCTCTCTGGCGGTCGGGGTCACGCTCACCGGCAGTCCGGCCTTGCTCACTGACGACGGTGACATACGGCGGGCGTGTCGCGTACCCCTGACCTACCCCTACGCGACCTTGCGCGGGAATTGCGCGGTAACTGCACTCGGCCGTGTCCGCCTTCCCAGCACCCCTCGACCCGCTTATGGTCGATCGATGAGCACTGCCCGTTCGCCCGAGCGCGCGTTGTACGCCGTCAGCGACCTGCACGCCGCGATCCCGTCCAACCGCACACTCGTCGACGGCATCCGACCCCGCACCGAGGACGACTGGATCGTCGTCGCGGGCGACGTGGCCGAGCACGTCGAGGACACCCGAGCGACCCTTCGATTGCTCGCCGACCGCTTCGCGCGGGTGGTGTGGGTTCCCGGCAATCACGAGTTGTGGTCGGCGCCGGACGACCCGGTGCAACTGCGCGGCGAACAGCGATACCGGCATCTGGTGGCGATGTGCCGGGAGTTGGGCGTGCTCACCCCCGAGGATCCGTTCGCGGTCTGGGACGGACCGGGCGGCCCGGTCACCGTGGCACCGCTGTTCGTGCTCTACGACTACACCTGGCGCCCACCGGGCGCGGCCACGCAGCAGGAGGCGCTGGACGCCGCATACGAGGCCGGCGTGGTGTGCAGCGACGAGTTCATGTTGCACCCCGACCCCTATCCGAGCCGCGGTGAGTGGTGCCGGGCCCGGGTGGCGTACAGCGAGGGCCGGCTCGCGGCGGCGGCCGATCCGGCCGCGCCGCTGCTGATGGTCAATCACTTCCCGCTGGTCCGGCAGCCCACGGACGTGATGTGGTACCCGGAGTTCGTGCAGTGGTGCGGCACCGACCTCACCGCGGACTGGCATCGCCGCTTCCCGACCGCCGCCGTGGTGTACGGCCATCTGCACATCCCGCGCACCACGTGGTACGACGGGGTGCGCTTCGAGGAGGTCTCGCTCGGTTATCCGCGCGAGCGCAAGAACGGGCTGCGGCGGCCGATCCCGCGCCGGATCGTGCCCGCCGAAACCGCCGACGCCGCCGGGGCCGGCGGGACCACCCGCCCGGGCCGGCCGGCGGGCGCCCGATGACCACCTCGCAAGCCGACGCCGGAGGTTCGATGATCGCCCGTGTACTGCCGCCCGAGGTCTTCGCCGAGGAATCCTTCGACGACCCCGACGGGCCGCCGCTGTTCCCGGCCGAGGAGGCGCTGCTGACCAAGGCGGTGGACAAGCGCCGCCGCGAGTTCACCACCGTACGCAGGTGCGCGCGACGCGCGTTGGCCCGGATGGGGGTGCCGGCAGCGCCGCTGCTGCCGGGACTGCGTGGTGCGCCCGGCTGGCCGGCCGGCGTGGTCGGCAGCATGACGCACTGTGCGGGATATCGCGCTGCGGCCGTCGCGGACCGGGACGTGCTGCTGACCCTGGGCATCGACGCCGAACCCGCATTGCCGCTGCCCGAAGGGGTGTTGACGACCGTCTCGTCGGAGACCGAACGCAAACACCTGGCCGACCTGGCCGCGGGCCGACCCGAGATCGCCTGGGACCGGCTGCTGTTCAGCGCCAAGGAGTCGGTCTACAAGGCGTGGTTCCCGCTCACCGAGCGCTGGTTGGACTTCGCCGAGGCGGAGATCGAGTTCGACCCCGCGGCCAGCACGTTCGCCGCCCGGTTGTTGATCGAGGATCGCCCGCTGGACGGGTTCGCCGGGCGCTGGCAGGTCGACGCGGGCATCGCGCTGACCACGATCGCGGTGGCCCGCCGGGGCTGAGCCGGTCGGGTGGGGCCCGAGGCGGTGCCTGCGGGTCCCACCCCGGATACGTCGGTCGGGCCTGCCCGAATGCGCGAACAATGCGAGCGTGCGGTGGATCTCGGCGAGATCCGCCGGGGACAGTACCTTCGTCATGAATTTCCCAGCCTCGTAGTGGTGTTGCGTGACACTTCGGTGGTGGAGCGGGTCATCCGGACAGTCCGGCCGCCCGGTCCGCGATCGTCGCCGCCGTCAGGTCGGCGTGGTCCTCCAGCACGGTGAAGTGGTCACCGGTGATGCCGATCGGGTCGTGCGGCAGCGGCCGGTACGCCCGCCGGTCCCAGCGACCCGCCGGGCCGATCACGGTGCCCTCGGCCAGGGCCGACAGCGACACCACGCCCGAGACCGATTCGCGCTGTCCTGTCGGCAGGACCCGCAGCGCCGCCCGCTCACCCTGGTCGCGCGCCACCGACACCCGCTCGACCCGGGCACCGGCGGCGGTCAACAGGGCGGTCAGGAAATCCGCCCACGCGGTCCGCGCGATCGCCTCGGCGCCGCGCGGACCGGGCCTGCGCGCCGGCGGCGTCTCGGGGGTGCGGGGGGCCGGGGCATTCGTCCGCGTCGACTCCGCGTGGACTCCGCGTCGATCTCCGCGTCGATCTCCGTCCGGAAGATTGTTCGCGCGAAGCGTGAGGATTCACCGGCCACGGTGTCCCAAGGAGGCAGGATCCGGCGGGGAGCCGGGCCACCTCGGGGGGACGCATGCAGGAAACCGCGCACGACGGCGATCAACCGGACGGTCATGTTCCGATTGATCTGCGCAAGGGCCTTTCGGCCGCACGGCACGACGACGAACACCCGGCCCTCGATGGGCAGACGACGCTCGCTCGGGCGCCGCTCGATCACCTGACGGACCGAGAAGTGACGGACCTTCGAAAGACGGATGTTCGGAAGCCGGACCGTCGCGCGACCGACCATCCGACGACAGGGCGTCAGGCTCCCACGCCCGCACCGGAACCGACCGGCCTGATCTACGATTTGATCCGCTGGCCGATCCGCATTCTCGCGGTGATCGTGTTGTTGCCGACCCGATTGGCTTGGGAACTGCTCAAGGTGCTCGGCCGGAGCACCCGGGACCGGATCCTGTTCCCGGCCGGTCGGCTTCTGGTGGTGCTGGGACGCGCGCTCGGGTTCGCGGTGCGGAACTGGTTCCTGATCCCGATCGTGCGGGCGATCCTGGCCATCGGGCGCCGGCTCGACATATGGGTGTGGGAGCTGATCCTGGTCCCGCTCGCGAAGGCCGTGCGGGCCGGTGTGTTCGCGGTGGGCCGGGGGTTGCGGTGGCTGGCCGTCGGCGTGTTGTGGCGCGGGCTGCGGCTGTTCGGCCGCTATGCCATCGTGCTGCCGCTGCGGTGGGTCCGGACCGTGCTGCTGCCTCCGCTCGGCGCCGCGCTGGTTGCGCTCGCCCGGTTCGTGATCCGCGCCGCCCACCTGCTGGGCACCGCGACCGCACGTGCCCTGTACTTCCTTCTCGTGGTGCCCGCCCGGTGGGGTTGGCGGACCGCCCGGGTGCTCGGTCGCGGCTTCGGACGGTGGCTCCACTACGTACTGATCGTGCCGCTGAAGTGGCTGTGGCGCGGGGTGGTGGCCGGGGCGCGGGTCGGCCGACGTGGTCTGGTCGTGCTCGGGCGGGGCGTGGGCTTCGCGCTCCGGCACGTGGTGCTGACGCCGGCCGGATGGGTGCTCCGCGGCCTGGCCCGCGGAGCCGACCTGATCGGGCGCGGCCTGCGCTTGGGCGCCCGCTTCGTGGCACGCGGGCTGTACCTCGGCCTCGTCGTCCCGATCCGCTGGGCCGGCCGAGGCACCGTGCGCGCGCTGCGGCTCGTCGGGCGCGGCATGGCGGCGGTCGGGCGCGGCATCGCGATCGTGTTCGACGTGGCCGTCGCCCGACCGGTGGTCTGGGCCTGGCATCGGGTCGTCCGCCTCGTCCGCGCACTCGGCCGGGCGCTGCGCTTCCTGATCGTGCTGCCGCTGCGCTGGGCCGGCCGCAAGACCGTACTCCTGGCCCGGTTGATCGGCCGGGCGCTGCGCTTGCTGACCGTGGTGCCGGCGCGCTGGGCCGGCCGCAAGACCGTGCGCCTCGGCCGATGGACCGGCCGCAAGACCATATCGGCCACCCGGTCGATCGGTCGGGGGCTGCGCTTCACGACGGTCCGACCGGCGATCCGGATCGGGCGCCGTACGGTGCTCCTGGGCGGCGCGACCGCTCGGGCGCTGCGCGTACTGATCGGGCGACCGCTGATATGGGCGAGGACGTCGGTCCTGACACCCACCACGCGCGCGATCGCCCACGGTTGGCACGCGACGCTCGGCCCGATCGGCGCGATCTCGCGCACCGTCTGGGCTCAATCCCGCCAGGCCGGCCGCGACGTGCGCCGCGCACTGTCGTTCGGCATGAGGTCGTCCGACAAGTAGCCGGGTCCCGGCCCCCGAATCGCCTCCAGCCGCGGATCACCAATGCGCAGAAAAGTAGCAAATCACCCATATTCTTGCCGCCATGTGGCACGACATGCTGGTCTCCGGCATCCCGTGGACCGAGAAGGCGCTCCGCACGATCCTCGTCTACATCGCGATCGTGGGCCTGCTGCGGTGGACGGGCAAACGCGAACTGGCCCAGCTCAACACCTCCGACCTGGTGGTCATGCTGCTGCTGTCCAACGTCGTGCAGAACGCGATCATCGGCCCCGACGACTCGGTCACGGGCGCGCTGTTCGGCGCCGTCGTGCTGCTCCTGTTCAACGCCGCGATGGTCCGCTGTTCGGCGCGCTGGGACGGCTTCGCCAAGGCCTTCGAGGGCACCGCCACCGTGCTCGCCCGGGACGGCGCCTACGACCACGCCCGGATCACCAGGATGGGCCTGCGGCTCGCCGACCTGGACGCGGCGGTCAAGCATCAGGGCGGCGACGACATCGCGGAAACCACCACCGTCACCCTCGAACCCGGCGGCGCCCTCCTGGTCGTCCTGCGCCGGGCCGACCAGAGCGCCGACAAGAGCGACATCGCCGCGCTCGACGCGAGACTGCACCGCATCGAGACACTGCTCCTGAGCCGACCGATCTCCTGACCCGGGCGACGTCCCGACCGAAAGCTACGCCGCCGACCCACACCAATGCCCGCAATCAAGGCCGAAGCGTCCCGGCACGCACCCCGACCATGGTGTGTCCATTGCCTGCAACGGCTTCTGGAATGGGAGCAAATCTCGTTGAATGTCGTCGTGGATACGAACGTGGCGACGATTCGGCGTGTGACGACGGTGGCGGACGTGATCGCGGCCGGGGACCTCTTCGACGACCCGGTACGCCCGGACTGGGCGGCCCGCTTCCTGGGCGAGGCGGGGCATCACATCCTGCTCGCCTACGTGGGCGCCACCCCGGTCGGGATGGTCACCGGCGTCGAGACGACGCACCCGGACAAGGGCACCGAGATGTTCCTGTACGAACTGGCCGTCGCCGACGACCACCGGCGCCACGGCATCGGCCGCGCCCTCACCGAGGCGCTGGCCGAGCTGGCCCGCAAACGCGGCTGTTACGGCATGTGGGTGCTCACCGAGCGCGACAACGAGGCCGCCCTCGCGACCTACCGCGCCGCCGCGGCCGACACCGAGTCCGACCACGTCATGTTCGCCTGGACCTTCGACACCTGAGCCGGCGCGCCCGCCCGTGTCGGGGCGGCCGAATCGGGCACAGGTATCCGCGAGCCCGGTCGGCGAGCTCCGGTTCCGGACGCACCGGCCATCACCCCCGCGGGGCGCTCCGACGACCCGGTCGAGCCCCTCCCGACGCCCCAGGAAGCAGGTGCGTGCCATGGCCGAGGTCGTGCGTGAGGTCGAGCGCAAGTATGTCGCGCCGGACGGGGTCGGTGTGCCCGACTTCGCCGGGATGTCGGGCGGGGTGCGGGTCGAGGACGGGAAGACCGTCGAGTTGGACGCGATGTACTTCGACACGCCCGCTCTGGCGCTGGCCGCGCGCGGGATCACGCTGCGCCGCCGGACCGGCGGCGCGGATGCCGGGTGGCATCTGAAGCTGCCCGCCGGGGTGGACGCACGGGACGAGGTACGGGTACCGCTGGGCGCCTCCGAGCGGGAGGTGCCGGCCGAGCTCGCGGTGCGGATCCGGGCGTTCACGCGCGACGGCGAGCCGGTGCCGACGGTCCGGCTGCGGACCGTGCGCGAGGTGCGGCTTGTACGGGCGGGCGGGCCGACCCTGGCCGAGATCGCGCGCGACGCGGTGACCGCGGAGGTGTTCGCCGGGTCGGGCGTGACCACGATGTCCTGGACCGAGGTCGAGGTCGAACTCGTGGACGGTGAGCCGGGGCTGCTGAACGCGCTGGATCGGCGGCTGGTCAAGGGAGGTTGGCGGCGCGCGGAGACCGCGTCCAAGCTCGGGCACGCGCTGGCCGAGGCGGGCCGACGGGCCGAGCGCCGGGTCGCGAAGCCGCGTGCGGGAAGCGCCGGCGCGGTGGCGCTGGACTACGTTCTCGAACAGGTCGACACGCTGCTCGCGTATGACCCCCGGGTCCGGCTCGACGAGCCCGACGCGGTGCACAAGATGCGGGTCGCCACCCGGCGGCTGCGCAGCGCCTTCCGGGTCTTCTCGAAGGTGCTCGACGAGCGGGTGACCGGCATCCTGGGCGCCGAACTCAAGTGGCTGGCTGCCGAGTTGGGACGGGTTCGGGACCAGGAGGTGCTCGTCGAACGGCTGCGCGAACGCATCGCCGCACTGCCCGCGGAGGCAGTGCTCGGACCGGTGGAGGCCCGGCTGACCGCCTGGGACGCGCGGCGCACCGCCGAGGCCCGGGCCCGCGTCCTCGCCGAACTCGACGGCGCGCGCTACTTCGCCCTCCTGGACGCGCTGGACGTCCTGGTCGCCCGCCCACCGTTCACCGCCCGGGCCGGCCAACCGGCCCGCCGCCCGGCCGCGGCGGCCCTGCGTCGCAGCGACCGGCGGATCTCCAGGCGGGCCCGGGTCGCGCTGCGCTCCCCCGCCGGGCGGGCCCGCGACACCGCCCTGCACGAGGTGCGCAAGGCGGCCAAGCGGGTCCGCTACGCCGGCGAGGCCACCCGCCCGGCGCTGGGCAAACCCGCCAAGCGGCTCACCAAGCGGGCCAAGGAGATGCAGGAACTGCTGGGCACGCACCAGGACAGCGTGCAGACCCGCAAGGCCTTGCGCCGACTGGCCATCGCGGCCCACGCCGCGGGCGAGAGCGCCTTCACGTGGGGGCTGCTCTACGGCGAGGAGGTCGTGCTCGCACAGTGCATCGAGAAGGAATTCCCGAGCCACTGGCACGACTTCGCCCGCTCCCGGTTGCGCCGGGGGCTGTAGCCGAACTCCCCGGTCCGAGGGTGTGGGATGCAGGGGTGGGCATGGACGACTGGCGTTTCGACGTACCTACGAGCGGCAGCAAGCACCTGCCCCCGGATCCGGGGTACATCAAGGGACTGGCCAGTCAGGGTTACCGCTTCGAGGAGGCCGTGGCCGACCTGGTGGACAACTCGACCGCGAGGAGCGCCGACTGCTGCTGAACAAGCAGTTCCGCGCCGCGCTGCTCGGCGGCCGACGCGGCGGCCTCAACGACGTGCCGGTGCTCAAGACGCTGCTGTATCTGCTGATGAACGAGGCGTTCACAGGCGAGCGGATCGGTCCACGGGTCAAGGACAACCTGGACCTGTGGCAGTCGCTGCTGCTGACCGCGGTCAAGAGCGAGACCGCCAAGTACGGCTCCGAGAGCACCTCGTGAGCGCCGACCATCGCAGCAGGCATCTGAGCTGCGACGCGCCGCGCGACCACCTCGACAACCGGATCCCGGTGGCACCCGGCACGAAGGCGCCGCGCCTGGGGATGCACGGGATTCGGGCGGTGTGTGTGCTGGACGGGGGTGAGCAGTTCCTCCAAGTGTCCATCGAACAGACCAAGCTGCTGCGCGAGTTCCACATCGTGTGTTGCGAGATCGCGGACCGCGTCCAGGTGGAGGGCTCGGCGCCGGTACCGGCCGTACAGGAAACGGTGCTGGCCTGGCGCAGGCTCCTGGCCCGGGGACGTCGGATGTCGCTCCAGGAGGAGATCGGCCTGTTCGGCGAGCTGCTCACGCTGATCGGCCTGGCCGCGCCCCGGCGCGGTTGCCTGCTGCTCTACCCCACCATGGAGCCCGATCAAAACGAACTCGTGATGGCCTTCGCCCTGGTCCCGCCCAGCAGCGCGATCTCCCCCGACCGCCGTCTCGTCGCGTTCCGCGCCAAGGACTCCTCCCGAGCCGCCTCCGCGATCGTGGCGGCACCGGCCTGACCGTCGTCCGTCATGCCCGAACGAGGCGACCCACCTCTCGGTGGCACCGCCCCGTTCATGGCTTCGCCCGAGGCCCGGGCCCGGCCCTCGGATCGTGGTCCTGGTGCGCCCGGAGTGACCAGGGGATGCCGCCGTTGTCGAGACAGAGGTACACCGGGCCGTGTGCCGCGCGCCGCACCCGGAATGGTTCGCCGGCTGCGACCGTTGTTCGAAAGACGGCCGGCGATACCACGACCGCCGGCGAAACCGGAGGAGACGCGCATGCCGACACCCCTGCGGGGCCACCGCGTGACGACTGTGCACAGCACGCAGACCGTGACGGTCGAGATCGACGGAGAGATCGTCGCCCGAACCGAGCGCCCGGTCGTGCTGCACGAGACCGGACTTCCGATCCGGTACTACCTGCCGCCGGGCGACGTGGACCTGACCCGCTTCAAGCCCACCGACACGCACACCACGTGTCCGTTCAAGGGTCAGGCGTCCTACTGGACCTACCTGGGCAACGGCGACACCGGGCTGCGGACCGACGTGGCCTGGGCATACCCGGATCCGATCGACGCGGTCCCGGACATCGCCGGGCATCTGTGCTTCTACGACACCGTCGCCCGGGTCACCGTCGAGGGCGAGCCGCCTGCACCGCCGGCCTGACCTACGACACCGCTCCCTCGCACCCCGAAACGACCGCGAGGCGGGCCGCAAGACGGCGGGAGGAGCCGGTACCGCCCCCTCGGCGGTACCGCCCCCTCCCCTCGCCCGCCCGCTACTTCGTGGCGTTCACCAGGTCGAGCGCGATGTCGACGATCATGTCCTCCTGGCCCCCGACCATGCCGCGCCGGCCGACCTCGACCAGGATGTCCCGGGTGTCCAGGCCATAGCGGACGGCCGCGTCCTCCGCGTGGCGCAGGAAGCTGCTGTACACACCCGCATAGCCGAGGGTCAGGGTCTCCCGGTCGACTTGGACCGGGCGGTCCTGCAACGGGCGCACGATGTCGTCCGCCGCGTCCATCAGCCGAAAGACCTCGCAGCCGTGCCGCCACCCCATCAGGTCCGCGACCGCGACGAACGCCTCCAGCGGACAGTTGCCCGCCCCCGCGCCCATCCCGGCCAGCGAGGCATCCACCCGGCGCACGCCGTGCTCCACCGCGACCACCGAATTGGCCACGCCCAGACCGAGGTTGTGGTGCGCATGGATGCCGATCTCGGTCTCCTGCGCCAGCACCTCGCGGTACGCCCGCACTCGGTCGCGGACGCCGTCCATGGTGAGCCGGCCGCCCGAGTCGGTGACGTACACACAGTGCGCGCCGTACGACTCCATCAGGCGGGCCTGGCACGCCAGTTCGTCCGCCGGTGCGAGGTGACTCATCATCAGGAAGCCGGCCACGTCCATGCCCAGCTCGCGTGCCGCGGCGATGTGCTGGGCGGAGATGTCCGCCTCGGTGCAGTGCGTGGCCACCCGGACCGAGCGAACTCCCAGGTCGTAGGCCCGGCGCAACTCGGCCAGGGTGCCGATGCCCGGCAGCAGCAGGGTGGTCAGCTTGGCCCGGGTGACCACCTCGGCCGCCGCCGCGATCCACTCGTCGTCGGAGTGCGCACCCGGCCCGTAGTTGACGCTCGAACCGGCCAGCCCGTCGCCGTGCGCGACCTCGATCGCATCCACGCCGGCCGCGTCCAGCGCGGCGGCGATCTCACGGACCTGGTCGGTGGTGTACCGGTGCCGGATGGCGTGCATGCCGTCCCGCAGGGTCACGTCCTGAACGTAGATTTCGTACGTCATCGGGTGGCCGACCTCTCTGCCACGCGCAGCGCGGCCGACGTCATGATGTCCAGGTTTCCGGCGTAGGCCGGCAGGTAGTGGGCCGCGCCCTCGACCTCCAGGAAGACCGAGACCAACCGCCCCGGCCCGCCGGCGAGTGCGGCAAGCGGGTCGTCCGAGGCGATGGCCCGGAACTGCACGTCCTGCTTGAGTCGGTAGCCCGGCACGTACTCGGCGACCTCGGCGACCATGGTCTGGATGGACGCGGTCACCGCCGCCTCGTCGGCGTCATCGCCGATCACGCAGTACACCGTGTCTCGCATGATCATCGGCGGTTCGGCCGGGTTCAGCACGATGATCGCCTTGCCTCGAGCCGCGCCGCCGACCTGTTCCAGGGCGTGCGAGGTGGTCTCGGTGAACTCGTCGATGTTGGCCCGGGTGCCGGGGCCGGCCGAGCGGGAGGAGATGGACGCGACGATCTCCGCGTAGCGCACCGGCGTTGTGCGCGACACCGCGGCGACGATGGGCACCGTTGCCTGACCGCCGCAGGTGACCATGTTCAGGTCGGCCGCGTCCAGGTGCTCGTCCAGGTTGACCGGCGGAATCACATACGGGCCGAGTGCGGCCGGCGTCAGGTCGATCAGCCGCTTCCCGTACGGCGCGAGCACCTTGGCGTTGTGCCGGTGCGCGCCCGCCGAGGTCGCGTCGAAGACGATCTCGACGTCCGCGAAGCCGGGCAGCGCGATCAGGCCCTCGACACCCTTGTCCGTGGTCGGCACGCCGAACCGGGTCGCCCGGGCCAGGCCCTCCGATTCGGGGTCGATGCCCACCATCACGGCGAGTTCGAGCGTTCGGGACACTCGGAGAATCTTGATCATCAGGTCGGTGCCGATGTTGCCCGACCCGATGATGGCGACCCTGGTCCGGTCGGTCATCGCTTCAGCCCCTTCGTGAGTTCCGCCAACTGTCGCGCCGACTCCGACCCCGGCTCCTGTATTGCGCCCTGGGTCGCGTCCTGTGCCGACACCCGCGCCGACTCCCGCGCGGTGCCGGCGGGTCCGGCGGCCTCGGCGCGCCGCCCATCGAGCCCGAAGAACCGTGCCGCGTTGCCGCCGAGGATCAACTCACGCTGTTCCGGGCTCAGTTCGGGGCATGCCCGGACCACCCCGCCCGGGTCCGACTCGCCCAGCGGGAACGGGAAGTCGGTACCGAGCATGACCCGGTCCGGCCCCATCACCTCGACCAGCAGCCGCAGCGCGCGCGGGTCGAACACGGCCGAGTCGACGTAGAACCGGCGTACGTACTCCGACGGTGGTCTGGGCGAGTCGGCCCGGACCAGGTCCCGGTTGTGCCAGGCGTTGTCGGCCCGGCCGAGCAGGAACGCGAAGCTGCCACCGCCGTGGCAGAAGCACAACTTCAGCGACTCGGGCAACTTCTCGAACGCACCCTGGAGGATCATTCCCAGGATGCTCAGCTGGGTCTCCGCGGGCATCCCGACCAGCCACGGCAACATGTGCCCGCGCATGCGCTCGCCGCCGAGCATGTCCCACGGGTGCACGAGCACCGGGATCTCCTCGGCGGCGCAGTGCGCGAGGAATTCCACGATCCCGTCGTCGCCGAGGTATCGCTCGCCGACGTGGTTGCCGATGTGCACCCCGCGGTGCCCGGCGGCCGCCGCCCGGGACGCGGTCTCGCAGGCCGCACCGATGTCCTGGAGCGGGACCTGACTCAGCGGCAACAACCGCTCCGGGTCGAGCGAGCAGTAGTCCAGGATGCGGTCGTTGACCAGGTCGCACCACTCGACCGCCCGGGCGGTCTCGGCCGCGTAGCCGAACATCAGCGGCGTCGAGGAGATCGCCTGCGCGTCCACGCCGAGCGCGTCCATGTCGGTCAACCGGCGCTCGGGGTCCCACAGCGGCGCGATCACCGGTCGGTACTCGTCCTCGCCGCTCATCATCATCCCGGTGCCGTCGCCGTGGACCCGCAGCCACGGCTCGCCCGCGCCCGTCAGGATGCGGCTCTCGGCCTGCGAGATCCTCGGGAAGACGTGCGAGTGGACGTCGATGACAGTCACGGAACCTCCGTGGTTCACCGCCGGGCTCGGCCGGCGGTCGGGGCAGTGGTGGAGATCGGGTGGCGGGGTCCGGTGCGGGGCGCCGTGGACGGCGAGCACTTCCGGCGGCGACGGCGGAGTCACGGTCACGCGACACCGGGGTCACGCGACACCGAGGTCAAGCGGCCCGGGCGCACAAGGCGCCGGGGTCACGCCGACGCGTCGGCTCGGAGCACGGTCCGTGGGCGCAGTGCGTCCGGCCATTGCCGGCCCGGGTGCGTCGCGCCGCAGTGCGGGCACGTGCGGTCGCCGTCGTAGAACGCCTCGAACAGCGGCGGCAAGTCGTCGACGATGGACTGGAGCTGCACCGGCAAGCGGTTCACCAGCCGGTGACACTCGACGCAGTACCACTCGAACGCGTCGACCAGGCCCTCGGCCCGGCTGAACTCGACCACCAAACCGATGCTGCCCACCTCCGGCCGCTGCGGTGAGTGCCGCACGTGCGGCGGCAGCAGGAAGACGTCGCCCTCGTTGATCTGGATGTCGACCGGCGGCTTGCCCTGCTCCTCCATCACCCGGAGCACCATGTTGCCCTGGAGCTGGTAGAAGAACTCCTCGATCGGGTCGTCGTGGAAGTCGGTGCGCTGGTTGGGCCCGCCGACCACGGTGACCACGAGGTCGGCCTCGGTCCAGATCTGGATGTTGCCGACCGGCGGCTTCAGCAGATCCCGGTGTTCGTCGATCCACCGGGTGAAGTTGAACGGCAGGCCATTGGTCAGTTTCGGCAGGCTCATCTCGCGGTTCCTTTCTCTCGCGATCGGTTCAGGACTCGACGACGCCGGTGGTCCTCGACGGGGTGGATCGGTTCGGCCGCGGCAGGTACGCGACGCACGAGATCTCGATCAGCAGGTGCGGATGCGGGAGTTGGTGCACCGCGACGGTCGTGCGGGTGGGACCGGTCTCATCGAAGTACTCGGCGTAGACCTCGTTGTAGCCGCCGAAATCGTTCATGCTGACCAGATAGGTGGTGAGCGAGACCGTGTCGGCCAGGCCGCCGCCGGCCGCGGCCAGCAGGTCGGCGATGTTCTCGATCACCGCCCGGGTCTGCGCCCGGATGTCGAGGTCGGTGGTACCCATCGCGTCGGCGCTCGCACCGACGAAGCTGCCGTCCGGCCGCCGGGAGCTGGTGCCGGACACGTAGACGAAGTCACCGGCCCGCTTGACGTGTGGGAACCGGCCGCGCGGGGTGGCCTTTCCGGCAACCAGGATGCCGTCGTCGGCGCTCATCGGGTGGTCACCTCCGCGCGGCCGAGGCCGGCTGCGGACACGCGCACGTGCACGCCCTCGGGCAGTGGCATCGCGGCGGTGGCAGCCCCCGCGAGCACGACCCATCCGGGCCTCAGTTCGAGGCCGACCTCGGCGGCCAGTCGGGCCGCCGCGATCAGCGAACGCAGCGGGTTGCCCAGGATCGCCGCCGAGGAGCCGCTCGCCACGACCCGCCCGTCGATCTCGACGAGCAGGCCCAGGTTGCTCAGGTTCATCCCGGTCGGGTCGTGCCAGGTGCCGAACCCGAAGCCGGCCGCCGACGCGTTGTCCGCGATCACGTCGGGAAGCGTGAAATTGAAATCGGCGTAGCGCGAGTCCAGTACCTCGTAGGCGACCGCGACGCCGGCGATCGCGCGGACCGCTTCGGCGGGGGTGACCGTGCCGGACAGCGGGCTGCCGATCAGGAACGCGATTTCCGGTTCGATCCGGGGATGGATCAGGTCGGCCAGGTCGAGCACGCCGCCCTCCTCCACCAGCATCGCGTCGGTGAGCAGGCCCCAGATCACGTCGTCCACGCCCATCTGGATCATCTTGGCGCGGCTGGTGAAGCCCATCTTGACGCCGATCAGCGCCTCGCCCCGGCTCAGCCGGCGGTCGATCACGGTGCGCTGCACCCGGTACGCGGCGGCCAGATCGAGCTCGGTGGTGTCGGTGAGGCGGGCCACGGTCCGGTGGGCGAGGGCGGCCTCGTCGAGGGTCGCGGCCAGACGGGCGACGAGTTCGGGGTCCGCTGGTTGGGGGGCGGCCGGCCGTCGGGTGTCGACTGCCTGTATGTCGACTGCCTGTATGTCGCTCATGAGGTCTCCTCCTTCGATTTCGTCGCCGCGAATGCGACCCGGACGTCGCCGAGCCCGTCGATCCGGGCCTCCAGCACGTCACCCGGGACGACCGCCACCATCGGGCCGAGTGCGCCGGTGAGCACGGTGTCTCCGGCGCGTAGCGGTCGACCGAGCCGGACGAGGGTGTCCGCGAGCCAGATCGCCGCGTTCAGCGGGTGGCCCAGGCAGGCCGCGCCGATGCCGGTGGAGACCGGCTCGCCGCGCCGCTCCAGAACCATGCCGGCGAGGCGCAGGTCCAGGTCGCCGAGCGCCACCGGCCGGGTACCGAGCACGTACATCCCGGAGGAGGCGTTGTCCGCGACGGTGTCCGCGAGGGTGATGTCCCAGTCCCGCACCCTGCTGCCGCAGACCTCGATCGCGGGCAGCACGAAGGCGGTGGCTCGGATCAGGTCGGCGACGGTGTGCCGCTCGTGCGTCAGGTCGGCGTCCAGCACGAGCGCGACCTCGGCCTCGACTCTGGGCTGGAGCACGGCGCCGACCGGGATCTCGGCGCCGTCCGGAACCGCCATGTCCGCGTACAGCATGCCGCAGTCCGGTTCCTGGACCTGGAGTTGGCGCTGCACAGCGGCGGAGGTCAGGCCGATCTTGCGCCCGACCAGCCGGCGGCCCTCGGCGAGCCGACCCAGGGTCAGCCGCTCCTGGACCGCGTACGCGTCCGCGACACCGGTGATCAGGTCGCGGATCGGCGCACACGGCACGCCGGTCCGCTCCGCGCCGAGCAGTCGTGCGGCGGCGGCGTCGATGGCCTCGCTCGTCGTCCCCGCCGCCATCCCTGTAGCTGTAGCTGTAGCTGTCGTTGTCACCGGTGTCGTCTCCGTCGTTGGTTCTTTCGCTGCCACTGTCGGAACCGTTCCTTCGGATCTTGCTGCGGATTCATATCTTGATGCAGATGTTGACCGGCTCGGAGAAGAAGTCCAACGAGTACTCGCCGCCCTCCCGGCCGATCCCGGATGCCTTGATCCCGCCGAACGGCGTCCGCAGGTCCCGCAGATTCCAGCAGTTGACCCACACGATCCCGGCCTCGACGCGCGGGGCGACCCGGTGCGCGCGGGACAGGTCGCGGGTCCAGACCGTCGCGGCCAGGCCGTACCGGCTGTCGTTGGCGAGCGCGATCGCCTCGTCCTCGGTGTCGAACGGCAGCACGTGGCAGATCGGCCCGAAGACCTCCTCCTGCACGGTGCGCGCGCTCTGCGCCAGGCCGGTGAGCACGGTCGGCTCGACGTGGAACCCCCCGTCGCGCTCGTCGCCGAAACTCGGCACACCACCGCCCGCGACGACCGTGGCGCCCTCCTCGACCGCAAGCCGATAGTAGGACAGCACCTTGTCCCGGTGCGCGGCCGAGATCATCGGCCCGTAGTCGGTCAACGCCCGTGCCCGGGCCCCGAGTTCGGCCACAAAGGCGGCGAAGATCGAGCGCTCGACGTAGACCCGCTCGGTGCACAGGCAGATCTGCCCGGAGTGGGTGAAGGCGGACCGTACGGTGCCCGCCACGGCCTCCTCGAAGTCCGCGTCGGCGAACACGATCGCCGGGTTCTTGCCGCCGAGTTCGAAGGACACCGGGGTGATGTGTTCGGCGGCCTTGCGCATGATCGCGCTGCCGGTGGCCGACTCGCCGGTGAACGCGATCGCGTCCACACCCGCATGCGCGGTGAGGAACTCCCCGGCGGCGCCCGCGCCGTGACCGTGAATCAGATTGAACGTGCCGACGGGCAGCCCGGCGTCGTGGATCACCTCGGCGAGCAGCGTCGCGGTGGACGGCGTCTCCTCGGACGGTTTGGCGACCACGGTGTTGCCGGCCGCGAGGGCGGGCGCCACCTTCCAGGTCAGCAGCAGCAGCGGGAGGTTCCACGGCGAGATGATCGCGACCACGCCCAGCGGACGGCGCACGGTGTAGTTGAGCGCCTGGCCGACGCCGCCGCTCCACCCGGGCACGGCGGTCGAATGGGCCCGCTCGGGCCGCCCGTAGAGCAGGTCGGCGTAGGCGCGAAAGTTGCCGATCGCGCGCGGGATGTCGACGCCGGCCGCGAGCTCGCGTGGCTTGCCGGTGTCGGCGACCTCGGCGTCCACGAATTCGTCGAACCGAGCCTGGATCCCGTCCGCGATCCGCCGCATCGCCTCGGCCCGCACCTCGACACTCGCCGAGCCCCACGCGGCCAGCGCACCGTGCGCGGCCGCCACGGCGGCGTCCACGATCACCCGATCGGCCTCGGGAACCTCACCCGCGACGGCCCCATCCACCGGGTTCACCAGCGGGAAGCCTTCACCACCCGCCCGAGTGAACTCCCCAGCCACATAGTGCGCGGGCAGCACACCCTCCCCGGCCACCGACCGACCCATCGCCCATCCCTTCGCCGCAAACCCCGTCCCAGGGAGCCTCTCTCGGCGAAGACATGCCCGTCCAATACTCTTTGTCCTCCACTACATGCCATTTCTGATATGCCTCAGGCCGGCAGATCGCCCGCCCAGCCGGCGCAAGCAATCACTCAGCCCCTCGGCTCGGCGACCCACACCCGACGCCGTTCATCGACTTCACACGCGCCGAGACCCCTCTGGTGACCTGCTCACCCGGATTCCGGGCTTCGCCCCCGGCAACTGCTGTCCGCCCTCGTCGGCGAGGCCGATATCGACGGTGAAGACTGTCGGCGGACTCCGTTAGCCTGCTTCGTGTGATCACGGGTGAGCTGAAGAGCAAGATCGACCGACTGTGGGACGCCTTCTGGTCCGGAGGTATCTCCAACCCACTGGAGGTGATCGAGCAGGTCACCTACCTGATGTTCATCCGGCGTCTCGACCTGCTGGAACAGGCCAAGGAGAACAAGGCCAACCGGACCGGACGGCCGATCGAGAACGCGATCTACAAGGACGAAACGCAGATCCTGCGCTGGTCGGTGTTCGTCAACGAGTCCCCCGAGAACATGCTCACCCGGGTGCGCGACGGCGTCTTCCCTTGGCTGCGCGCCCTGGGCGGTGATGGCTCCACCTACGCGCACCACATGAAGGATGCCCGCTTCACCATCACCACCCCGAACCTGCTCGCCAAGGCCGTCGACATGCTGAACGACATCGACATGGGCGACAAGGACACCAAGGGCGACCTGTACGAGTACATGCTCGGCAAGATCGCCACAGCCGGGCAGAACGGCCAGTTCCGTACGCCCCGGCACATCATCCAGCTGATCGTCGAGATGATGGCGCCGGCCCCGGGCGACGAGATCTGCGACCCGGCGTGCGGTACGGCCGGCTTCCTGGTCGCCTCCGCCGAGTACGTCGAGCGCACGCACCGCGAGGCATTGTTCGAGCCGGCCCAACGGCGGCACTTCAACGAGAGCATGTTCCACGGCTTCGACTTCGACAGCACCATGCTCCGCATCGGCAGCATGAACATGCTGCTGCACTCGGTCGAGAACCCCGATATTCGCTACCGCGACTCGCTCGCCCAGAGCGCCGCAGCCGAGGCCGACAGCTACTCGCTCATCCTCGCCAACCCACCCTTCGCCGGCAGTCTCGACTACGACGCGACGGCGGCCGACCTGCAAAAGGTCGTCAAGACCAAGAAGACCGAGCTGCTGTTCCTTGCTCTGTTCCTGCGCCTGCTCAAGCCGGGCGGCCGAGCGGCCGTGATCGTACCGGACGGGGTGTTGTTCGGCTCCAGCAAAGCGCACAAGGACCTCCGGAAGCTGCTGGTCGAGGGCCACAAACTGGACGCGGTGGTGAAGCTGCCGGGTGGCGTCTTCAAGCCGTATGCGGGGGTCTCCACGGCGATCCTGTTCTTCACCAAAACCAACAGCGGTGGTACGGACAACGTTTGGTTCTACGAGGTCACGGCGGACGGCTGGAGCCTCGACGACAGGCGCACACCGCTGCTGCCGGAGGACAAGCTCGGACCGCTGGTTGGCGATGGCGAGCTGAACGAGGACGAGCACGCGAAGAACAACCTGCCCGACGTGGTGGCGCGGTGGCGTCGCCGAAACGGAAGCGAGCAGGAGCGTGCACGGACCGAGCAGAGTTTCTGCGTTGCCAAGGGTGACATTGCCGCTCAGGGTTACGACTTGAGCCTCAACCGATACAAGGAAATCGTCCACGAAGAGGTCGGGCACCGAGCGCCATTCGAGATCATGGACGAGCTTGCAAGGATCGAAGCGGAGATCCAGCAGGGGATGAGCGAGCTGAAGGTGATGCTGGGATGAGCTCGTACCCAATTGTGCCGCTGGGAGACTTCTGCGAAATCGTATCAGGGGCAACGCCGAAGACCGGCGTGGCGGACTTCTGGGACGGGGATGTCCACTGGGTGACCCCCAAAGACCTAAGCGATCTTCAGGGGAAATTCATCGGTGATACTCGTCGAAAGATCACCGGGGCCGGCCTGCGAAGCTGCGCGACATCGGTGCTCCCTGAGGGTTCGGTGCTATTCAGCTCTCGCGCCCCCATCGGCCATGTCGCAATCAATACCGTACCGATGGCCTCGAATCAGGGCTTCAAGAGCCTTATTCCCGATCGGGAGCGCGCCGACGCGAACTACCTATACCACTGGCTCAGCGCCCACCGTTCCTACTTGGACTCCCTCGGCAACGGAGCAACCTTCAAAGAGGTTTCGAAGGCTGTCGTATCCAAGGTCGCCGTCCCTTTGCCGCCACTTGATACCCAGCGCCGTATCGCCCAGGTGCTGGACCGTGTGGCCACGCTGCGAGCCAAGCGCCGCGAGGCCATCACCCTCCTCGACGACCTCGTTCGGTCCATCTTTCTCAGCATGTTCGGAGACTCGGATCCAACCTGGCCCCGCGTTACAGTGAACGCCATTGCCAGGGACGTCAAAAACTCTATCCGAACCGGCCCATTCGGCAGTCAACTACTACATGAAGAATTTGTTGACTCCGGGATTCCTGTGCTCGGCATCGACAATGCAGTGGCCAATGAATTCAGGTGGCAGGGCCGGAGGTTCGTCAGCGAGGAAAAGTATAAGAAGCTGGCCCGGTACAGGGTTTACCCCGGTGACGTCTTGATCACCATCATGGGGACCTGCGGCCGCTGTGCGGTCGTGCCCGACGACATCCCAATTGCCATCAACACAAAGCATCTCTGCTGCATCACTCTAGAGCAGGACAAATGCCTACCGGAGTTCTTGCATCGCTACTTTCTGATGCATCCTGATTCTCGAAAGTACCTACGCCAGACCGCCAAGGGTGCGATCATGGCGGGTCTCAATATGGGCATCATCAAAGACCTTCCCGTCACGCTCCCGCCGATCGACATGCAGCAGGAATTCGTGGACAGAAGCAGGGCCGCGGAAAAGGCCAAGGCAACGAATGTGGCTCACCTCGCCGAGCTTGACGCCCTGTTTGCTTCGCTCCGGGCCCGTGCATTCCGGGGCGAGCTTTGGGCGGATAACGCTGCACCGACAACCTGAACTCCGCCGCGCCACGCTGAACCACCCCTGCGCCCGCACCAGCGAAAGGTCATCACCGTGAGCAACTTCGGGTTCCTTCAGGCCGAGTGGCCGGAGCTGCACAGTGAGGCACTCCGTGCTGAGCGGCTGGCCCACGCGGACCCGCGGGCGTCCGCGTTCTACGCGCGCCGCGTGCTGGAGCTCGCACTGACGTGGTTGTTCGAGGCGGACGATGCGCTGGAGTTGCCGTACCAGACCGATCTGGCCGCGCTGATCGCCGAGCCGACGCTGGTCAGGGCAGCCGGCCCGGCGATCCGGGCGAAGATGGATGTGATCCGCCGTCAGGGCAACGTCGCTGTGCACCGCAAGACGCCCGTCGCTCCGAAGGACGCGGTGCGTACGGTCGCCGAGCTGTTCCACGTCATGTACTGGATGGCCCACACCTACACCCTCGACCAGGCCAACCTTCCCGCGCCCGCCGTCGCGTTCGACACCGCGCTGATCCCGCGCCCGGTCTCGGCCGAGATGCGGATCGCCAAGCAGGCCGAGCTGAAGGCCCTGGCAGAAAAGTACGCCGCGCAGGACGCCGCTCTGGCAGCCGAGCGGAAGAAGAACCAGGACCTCGACGCCGAGATCGTTGAACTGCGCACGCAGATCAAGGCAGCCAAGGCGGCGAACGAGGCCCACCCGGACACCCACGACTACAACGAGGCCGAGACTCGCACCCTGATCATCGACCTCCTCCTCAAGGAGGCCGGCTGGGCACTGGACCAGCCGCAGGACCGCGAGTACTCAGTCACCGGGCTGCCGGAGTCGGCCGCCACCTCCGGCAAGGGCAAGATCGACTACGTCCTGTGGGACGACGACGGCAAGCCCCTCGCCCTTGTGGAGGCCAAGCGCACCACCCGCGACCCGAAGCAGGGCAAGCACCAGGCCAAGGTCTACGCGGACGCCTTGGAGGCGCAGTTCAACCAGCGTCCGGTGATCTTCTACACCAACGGCTACCACGCGTACCTCTGGGACGACCTGAAATACCCGCCTCGTGAGGTCCAGGGCTTCTACACCAAGGACGAGCTGCGCCTGCTGGTTCAGCGCCGCGCCGGCCGCCGCATCCTCGCGCAGCTGCCGATCAACGAGCAGATCGCCGGCCGCCATTACCAGACGAGGGCCATCCGGCGGATCGCCGACGCGTTCGAGAAGGACTCGCTGCGCCAGGCCCTGCTCGTGATGGCGACCGGCTCGGGCAAGACACGCACTGTCATCGCTCTGAGCGACCTGATGATGCGCGCCAACTGGGCCAAGCGCATCCTCTTCCTCGCCGACCGTAAGGCGCTGGTGAAGCAGGCCACCAACGCCTTCAAGGAGCACCTGCCCGGGGCCCCCGTCGTCGACCTGCTGGATGAGAAGGACCCCAACGCTCGGGTATTCGTCTCGACTTACCCGACGATGATGAACCTGATCAACCAGACCGATGCCGAGGGCCGCCGCCTCTTCGGTCCCGGCTTCTTCGACCTGATCGTCATCGACGAGGCACACCGCTCGATCTACCAGAAGTACGGCGCGATCTTCGACTACTTCGATGCTCTGTTGGTCGGGCTGACGGCCACGCCCAAGGACGAGGTCGACCGCAACACCTACCGCCGCTTCGAGCTGCAGGACGGCGTGCCCACCGACGTCTACAGCCTGGACGAGGCCGTGGCCGAGGGCTACCTGGTCGCCCCGCGCGCCGTCGACGTCCCGCTGAGTTTCCAGCGCGGCGGGATCAAGTATGACGACCTGTCCGAAGAGGACAAGGAGAAGTGGGACGAGACGGAGTGGAGCGAGGACGGTGACGTCCCCGACGAGATCACGACCGAGGAGCTCAACAAGTATCTCTTCAACGCCGACACCGTCGACAAGGCCCTGCAGGTGCTGATGACCCACGGGCTGAAGGTCGACGGCGGTGACAAGCTCGGCAAGACCATCATCTTCGCTGCCAACAACACGCACGCCGAGTTCATCGCGGAGCGCTTCGACAAGAACTACCCACACCTCAAGGGTGCCTTCGCGCAGGTCATCACCCACCGCAAGGAGTACGCGCAGAGCCTGATCGACGACTTCTCCGACTCCTCGAAGTTCCCGCAGATAGCCGTCTCCGTCGACATGCTGGACACCGGCATCGACGTCCCCGCAGTGGTCAACCTGGTCTTCTTCAAGCTGGTGCGCTCCAAGACCAAGTTCTGGCAGATGATCGGCCGCGGCACCCGCCTCGCACCCGACCTCTTCGGCCCCAACAAGAGCAAGGACGGCTTCCTGGTCTTCGACCTGTGCCAGAACATCGAGTTCTTCAACCAGAACCTGATGCGTGCTGAAGGCAAGCTCTCCCCCTCGCTCAGCCGGCGAATCTTCGAGCGCCGCGCGGACCTGCTTCTCGCACTCGACGGTGCGTCGGACTCCGGCCGGGACTCGGGCCCGGGGCCGGCCATGCACCCGGATTCCGACGGCATGGCTACTGAAGTCGGCCTGCGCTGGGACCTCGCCACGCGGCTGCACGACGAGGTCACGGCAATGAACCCGGAGAACTTCCTGGTGCGCCCGCAGCGGGAGTTCCTCGATACGTTCACCGACTTCGACGCCTGGCTCACATTCACGCCGGATGCCCACGCTCAGGTAGTCGACCACCTGGCCGGGCTCCCAACCGGCTTCCGGGACAAGGGCGATACCGGCGAGGAGGCCAAGCGCTTCGACCTGATCGCGCTCCGCCTCCAGCTCGCTGTCATGAACGGCGATCCGGGCTTCACACGCCTGCGGGACCAGGTCCAGGAAATCGCTTCCACCCTGCTCGACCAGCTGACCATCCCCGCGATCAAGACCCAGCAGCTTCTGCTCGACGAGGTTGCGGGCGACGAGTGGTGGCAGGACGTCACTCTGCCCATGCTGGAGACCATGCGCCGCCGCGTGCGTGGCCTCGTCCGCCTGATCGAGAAGAGCAAGCGCAACATCGTCTACACCGACTTCGAGGACGAACTCGGTCAGTTGACCGCCGCATCCCTGAACGGCATGGAGGTCGGCACCGACCTCACCCGCTTCGAGCAGAAGGTCCGCATCTACCTCAACACGCACCAGGAGCAGCTCGCCGTCCAGAAGATCCGGCGCAATAAGCAGATCACCGCCCTGGACCTGTCGGGGCTTGAAGCGATCTTCATCGAGGCCGGCCTCGCCACCACCGCCGACATCGACCACGTCAGGGACACCAACGGCGGCCTCGGGCTCTTCCTTCGCTCGCTGACAGGCCTGGAGCGGGACGCCGCCGCCCTGGCCTTCGAGATGTTCCAGCAGGGCAAGGCCTGCACTGCCAACCAGCTCCGCTTTTCCAACGAGCTGATCGACTACCTCGCGCGCAATGGCACGATCGACGTGGCCGCGCTCTATGAGTCCCCGTTCACGGCCATCGCCCCGACCGGCCCCGAAGCGATCTTCCACGAGGCGGACGTGGACGCCATGGTGACAATTATCCACTCGATCCGTTCCACCGCTGTCGCCGCCGACGGTGCGGCCTGACCATTTCACGCAGGAGAGAGACAGTGGCACCGCAGCAGAGCGATCAGCAAAACAACCGCCCTGGCATCAGGCGGAGCGGTCGTCTGGACTTCAGCGCGCCTGGGGACGACTGGTACGTCACCTGCCCTGCGCGCGGAACGAGGTAGGCAGGCGGCAGCGACCTCATCGAACCCCACGCAGTCCATGCAGTAGGCCGCCTGTCGGGAAGGGGGCTCCGCCGGCGAACTCCTCCAACGAAAATGAAACTAACGCCTCAAGAGAGCTTGACCCATTAGTCACTTCGGCGGTACAACTGACGCATCAGCACGCCGACGAAGGAAGAGATCATGGGCATCGCCGCCATTCCCCAGGTTGCACACCGCTTCGTGGACGTCGACGGGGTTCGGGTGTTCTACCGGGAGACCGGGCCCGCAGATGCGCCCACGCTGCTTCTGCTGCACGGGTTTCCGTCGGCCTCGCATCAGTTCCGTCGGCTCATGGACGCGCTGGGCAACGACTTTCGGCTGATCGCGCCGGACTACCCCGGATTCGGGCACACCGAGGTGCCGGTCGGGTTCACCTACTCGTTCGAGCGACTCACCGACGTGGTCGAGGGGTTCGTGGACGCACTCGGTCTGGCGCGGTACGTGCTCTACACCTTCGACTTCGGCGGCCCGATCGGCCTGCGGCTGGCCGAGCGCCGGCCGGCGGCGGTGGCCGGGCTGATCGTGCAGAACGCCAACGCCTACGCCGAGGGCCTGTCCGAGATGGCCCGCGACTTCATCGCGCTCACCCCCGACGTGCCGGGCGCCCGGGAGAAGGCCGCCCAACTCCTGGTGCTGCCGGTCACCCGGAGCCAGTACGAGGGCGGCACGACCGACCCCGCCCTGGTGGCCCCCGACGGCTGGACCCTGGACCAGCACTTCCTGGACCAACCGGGGCGCAAGGAGGCCCAGGTCGATCTGGCGCTGAACTACCACACCAACGTCACGCTGTACCCGAAGTGGCAGGCCTGGCTGGCCGAACACCGCCCGGCGACGCTCATCGTCTGGGGCCGCAACGACATCTTCTTCCCGGAACCCGGCGCACACGCCTACCTCGCCGACATCCCGAACGCCGAGCTGCACATCCTGGACACCGGCCACTTCGCCCTGGAGGACAAGCTCCCGGAAATCGCCCCCTTGATCGCGGACTTCCTGGCCCGAACCTGGAACGGCAGTTGATCGCCGGCTGATCGCGGACTTCCCGAACCGCCCGGCACGGCAGCCGATCGCCAACCTCCCGACATGATTCGGCGGCTCCGGCCGGCCACCGGGAGTGGCTCTCGGCACCGGCCGGAGTCGCTCGGCCGCCGCGACGACCCGTGTCTCGGAGGCCGACCCGACGGCGCTCCCGGGCCCGTCGCCCCGTGACAGTGGAACCGCGCCAGAACACGCTCCTCCCGAGCCGGGCAAACCGCGCTAGGTTGGCAAACACATTGTTGCCGAACGAAAGCGGTTTCCGGTGGATGTCGCCCGCGCCATGGCCCACGACCCACACGGCGTCTTCGCCCGGATGCGTGAGGCCGGCCCCGTGCACGCGATCGTCGCGCCGGACGGCAGCCCCGCGTGGTTGGTCACCAGGTACGCGGATGTCCAGGCGGCACTCGGCGACCCGCGGTTCTCGCTGGACAAGAGGCATGCCAAGCCGGGCGGTTACAAGGGATTCGAACTCCCGCCCGCCCTGGACGCCAACCTGCTCAACATGGACCCGCCCGACCACACCCGCCTGCGCCGCCTCGCCGGCCAGGCATTCACCCCGCGGCACACCGCCGACCTGCGCCCTCGTCTCGAACGTACCGTCGAGTCCCTGGCCGACGACCTCACCAGCCGCGAACGTGTCGACCTGGTCAAGGACTTCGCTTCGCCCTTCGCGGTCGGCGTGATCTGCGAACTGCTCGGCGTCCCGGCCGAGTCCCGGTCCGACTTCCGCACCTGGACCAACGCCGTACTGGGCGCGGACGCCACCCGCGAGGGCATCCGCTCGACGGTGCGCGAGATGTACGCGTTCTTCGTCGCGCTGCTCGCCGCCAAGCGCGCCGACCCCGGACCCGACCTGCTGTCCGCGCTGATCGCCGCGCGGGACGCCGACGACCGGCTCAGCGAGGACGAACTGACCTCCCTCGCCTTTCTGTTGCTCTTCGCGGGCTACGAGAATTCGGCCAACCTGATGGCCGGCGCCCTGTACGCGACGATCGAGGACGAGGCGTTGCGCGAAGCGCTGCGCGCCGATCCGGCGGCGGTTCCGGTGTTGGTCGAGGAGGTGGCCCGGCACATGTCGCCGGCCCTGCTCGCGATTCGCCGCTTCCCGCTCCAGGACCTCGAACTCGGCGGCGTCACCATCCCGGCCGGCGACACGGTCTTCCTCTCCATCGCCGCGGCCAACCGCGACCCGCGCCGCTATGCCCGCCCGGATCGGATCCAGTTGGACCGCCCCGATCCGGCCCGCCACCTGAGCTTCGGCCAGGGCATCCACTACTGCATCGGCGCACCCCTGGCCCGCCTGGAGGCCGAACTCGCGGTCCGCACCCTCTTGACCCGCTTCCCGAAGGCCCGCCGCCACGCGCCGATTTCCTGGCAGCCGTCGGTCCGAGTCCGCGGTCTGAGCAGCCTGCCGGTCGAACTCGGCAACTGACCTGCCCCACTCGTGTCGACCCTCGAACCCGCGCCCATACGGGGCGGGTTGCCGATTCCGGGTCACGGGCACGCGTCGGTATACACCGGATTCTCCGAATCGCTTCCATCCTCCCGCCCCTGGGAACAGTGAAGTGTCACAACTTTGTGAGAACCCTGTGTGGCGGCCGGATTCGCGGTGACGTCCGGACTGAAAAGCACGACAGTGTATGCAGCACGACAGGAGATCGGTGGTGCGACGCCACGACCGTCGAAGGGTGGCGTGCGCTGGATGGGGAGTCGGAGCAGATGTCTGTTCGTCGAGCGATTGCCACGCACGTGCACGAGCACCGCGTACCCGACCGAGGGACCCACGACCGGGCGCTCCTGCGCACCCGAGGCGATCGGCCGTCGGGCGTGCGCTGGTGGACCCGGCGCACCACGCAGGCCGCCGCGATGGGCGCGCTGATGATCGTGGCGTTGGTCGTCGGGCCTTCGCTCGGCATCCTGCCGTCGCTGTCCGCGCGCGTCGACGGAGTCAGCCGGATCACCAACGTGGTCCACGACTCGGACACGCCGGTCCACAAGCGCTGACCGGACGGCGCCTTCGCGCCCGACGGCCGGCTCGCCGTCGCGTCGCACCCCGACGGGGAGCCCGGCCGCTCACTCCTGCGCACTCGGGCCGGGCCCGTGACCCACGCCGAGTCCATGGCCATGCCGAGCCGTGGCTGCCGCCGAGCCGGTAAGGCGCCGGGGACTCGGCATGGGTCACGGGCCCGCTCCCACGCTCCCGGCACCCCCGCCTCCCGCACCTCCTCCGCCCGCCCGGATCAGAGCAACACCGACTCGATCACCCGGCGCAGGCCGATCTCCAGGATCTGCGGGTCGTCCCAGTCGCGCGTGACGTGGTCGAACACCACGGTGCTCTACGCGGCGCGGCCTCGGGCGGGTTCGCCGAGGTGGCGCCGGTGGTACGACCGGGTCACGATCGCCAGGAGCGGTGCCCACAGCACCAGCGGCAGATACAGCACGCCGAGCAGGTCGGCGCCGGATTCGGTCATATCGTCGTGCGGGACGAGCCACCAGAACAGGAACTGGGCCCACAGCAGGACCAGAACCACCACACCGATGTAGGCAACCCGGGTGACGAGTACCGGATCCATCCTGCGCCCGCCCACGAACGGGACCCAGCGCGGCGGATGTTCACCCCACGGGCGAACCAGCCCGAGCGTGAGAAGGGCGGCCAGTTCGGTGCTCAGACTGAGAAAGATCACCCAAGGCGCGCCCCATCCCGTCATGTTCATCTTCGCGTAGCCCTGCTCGGTGTATCCGCCGTGGTTGCCGAACACGAGCGCGAACCGCCAGATCGCCGACGGCAACGGGGTCAATGCCGCCGCGTGCGCGGCCAGGATCGCCCAGCGTGGGGCGGGCGGAACGACGGGGTCGGGCAGGGACGAAGGCGAAGCGGTGGTCCCCCGTGGTGTGATCATGTACGGAATTCTGCCGGCGGGGGTCGGCACGGGACGTCGGCGAACGGACCGGGGTCCGGGTCGGTCTCGGGGATGAGCGGCGGGGCGCGGGTACCGCCGAGGTCGGATCCGGGCCTGGTCGGGCCCGGTTGGGCGTGGCCGGAGTGGCCGGCCGCACGGTGCGGAGCGGAGCGGTCCGGGCTCCGACCGGAGCGGTTTCGGCTCGGTACGGAGTGGCCCTGTGCGCAGTGGCTCTGCCGGCGGGGACCCGGCGTCGGGGTGTGCCCGCGTCGGATGCCCCGGTGCGCCGAACCGGTGAACTCCGGCCGAGTCGTGCGTGTCCTCGCGATCGCGGTCCCGGACATGTGCAAGACACTCGACATGGACACCACCTCTGCCACGTCGCGCCGTACGTTGCTGATGGGCGCCGCCGCCACCCTCGGTCTTCTCTCCGTCGCCACCCCGTGCGCCGTCGCCACCGACGGACAGCCCACCCCCCGCCCCGCCTTCGTCCAGGAGCCGGTGTGCGAGGTCGAGGCCGGGCCGCAGCGCATCGCGGTGACCTTCGACGACGGACCCCATCCCGAGTACACCCCGCAGGTGCTGCGTGTGCTGCGGCGATTCCGGGTGTGCGCGACGTTCTGCGTCGTGGGTACGCAGGTCGAGCGTCACCCCGAGCTGCTCCGCGCGATCCACCACGAGGGTCACGCGATCGCCGGCCACTCGTGGTCGCACGCCGATCTGCAACAACTTCCGCCGGCCGGCGTCGCGCAGGAGGTGGAACGCAACCTGACCGCGATCGACCGAGTACTGCCGGGCCTTCGGGTCGGTTGGTTCCGCGCGCCGTACAACCGCTGGTCGCCCGAGGTGATGGGCGAGCTGAGCGCGAACGGCCTTCGCCCGCTGGGCTGGTCGGTCGATCCGCGCGACTGGGAGCAGCCGGGCACAGCCGAGATCGCCAAGCGCGTTCTGGCCGCGACCACGACCGGCTCGATCATCCTCAACCACGACGCGGGCGGCGACCGCACCCAGACGGTGGCCGCGCTGGACCTGTGGCTGCCTCGACTCCTGGCGAACGGATACCGCTTCGTCCAGCCGACCTGACACCCTTACGCACCGGCAACCGTCGCCTCCGCCCCTGGGCCCGATCAAGCGGCGGCGGGCGACGGCACGGCACGGGGTGGGACGAGTGCCGGAGGTCAGGGCCGTTCGGCGTGTTTGTCCGGGTGGGTGTGGTCGAAGGCGTCTGCGCGGTGGGTACAGGTGTCGCAGCGGCCACTCAGGGCGACGGCCGTCGGGTCGAGGGCGAAGCCCAGTTCGGTGGCCAGCCGGGAGGCGACCTCGTCGAGCAGGTCGCCCGGCGCGTGGCTGACCGTGCCGCAGAGGCGGCAACGTACGTGTACGTGTGCGCCGCCCACCAGGTGGCCCGCCAGGTGATAGGTGGCCGCGTCGTGGCGCAGACGGGTGAAGGCGACCAGGTCGAGGCGTTCCAGGGCGTCCAACGCGCGGTAGATGGTGGTCCGGTGCACGCCCGGCGCCGTGCGGGACACCGCAGCGAAGATCGCGTCGGCGCTCAGATGCTCGTCGGCGTCCGCGAGTACCCGAAGCACCGCGGTGCGCGCCACCGTGACCCGCTCGCCGTGCGCGCGGATCTGCCGCACCGCCTCGGCGATCGGGTCGGGGGTGGGGTGCTGCACACCGTCGTCCATATGCAACAGTGTCGCATCTGGCCGGTCGGCAACCGACATGGGGTGACAGGCCGGGCATACCGATACGAGACGTCGAGGCGCGACGAAGGGCGGTGGGTGCGGTGGTGGTCCGAGAGCGCGACGACGCCTGCCCCGGAGTCGTGGACGCGTCCCCGGCCGACGACGGCCTGATCGCGCGCGTACGCCTCCCCGGCGGCCGGCTCGACCCCGACCAGATACACGAACTCGCACTCCTGGCACGGCGATTCGGTACCGGCTCGGTCGACCTGACGGCACGCGCCAACATGCAATTGCGCGGCCTGGCCGAAGCGGACCTGCCCGCGCTCGCCGACGCCATCGCCGCAGCCGGCCTGATGCCCTCCCGCAGCCACGACCGCGTGCGCAACATCCTCGCGAGCCCACTCGCCGGCCGCGATCCGAGCGCCCTGCTGGACGCCGACGCCGTACTCACCGCCCTCGATCACGCCCTGTGCGCGACCCCGGACCTGACCGCCCTCTCCGGCCGCTTCCTGATCGGCATCGACGACGGCGGACTCCCGATCGCCTCGGCCCGCCACGACCTGGACCTCGTCGCACTCACCAAGCACGCCTTCGCGCTGCACGTCGCCGGCCACGACACCACCTGGCGCTTCGGCCCCGCCGACGCCCCGGCAGCCATCGTGCGCGCGGCCCGCGCGTTCCTGACCGCCCGAGCCCACACCGGCGCCTGGCACATCCGCGAACTGCCCGGCGGTGCCGCCCGTTTCGCCGCCCTCCTCGCGGTCGACCCCGCCCCCTTCGCAGGCCCCGGGCCCGTCACCACGCCCGGCGGGAACCACGCACCGACCACCCCGGACGCCGCACGACTCCGTCAACGCGGCGGCAGCCGGCCACCGATCGGGGTACTCGCGCAATCCGACGGCCGCTTCGCCGTCGGAGCCCTGGTGCCACTCGGACGCTTGACGCGGCAACACCTGGCCGCCCTGGTCGGATTGCGGACGGAGCTGCGGATCACCAGCGCCAGAGGCGTCGTGGTCCGTGACGTGACCGACCCCGCCGCGACCGTGGCCGCCCTCGAAGCAGCCGGCCTGCCGTGCGACCCCGCTTCCCCGTGGCGCGGCGTGACCGCGTGCAGCGGCCTGGGCGCGTGCCGCCGAGCACTGGCCGACGTGCGCACCGAGGCCACTCGACACGCATTGGGCCGCTCCTCCCGCGACACCCCACTCGGGGGCGCGGATCGTTCGAGCACCGATCGTTCGCCCGCCGACCGCCCCCAAGCCCTCGACCGCGCCGACACCCACTGGGTCGGCTGCTCCCGCGCATGCGGCAAGCCCGCCGGCGCGACGCTGCTGGTTGCCCGCGAGGACGGCACGTACGAAACCGTCCCGCCCGGTGGGGCACCCACACCGACATCCGCACCACCGTCGGTCCGCCCGCCCGCCCCGGGCTCACCCACGCCGTCCACTCCGGTATGACGGTCGACGGCCCCCGCCCGGCAGGTGCATCGGGCACGAAACCCCATGCCCGACCGGCCGGGCAACGTGCGTGCGCGACCACGAGCGCGACCCGCCCCCCGCCGCGCACACCGACGACAACCCTCACCACCCCCTCGGGCAAAGGAGCAGCCGACGTGGATGACTGGATCAAGGACGGAGCCGAGATCTACCGGCGTTCGTTCGCGACCATCCGGGCCGAGGCGGACCTGTCCCGCTTTCCCGAGGACGTCTCGCGAGTCGTCGTCCGGATGATCCACGCGTGCGGCATGACCGACCTCCCGCAGGACGTCGGCTTCCACCCGGACGTGGCCCGCGCCGGCGCCGAGGCGCTGCGGGCCGGCGCGCCGATCCTGTGCGACGCCAACATGGTCGCGTCCGGAGTCACCCGCAAGCGGCTGCCCAAGGACAACGACGTGCGCTGCCTGCTCACCGACCCGCGCACGCCGGTCCTGGCCGCCGAGCAGCACACCACCCGCAGCGCCGCCGCCGTGGACCTTTGGGTCGACGACCTCGCCGGGGCCGTGGTCGCGGTCGGGAACGCGCCCACCGCGCTGTTCCGCTTGCTCGAACTGATCGACCAGGGCGCCCCGCACCCCGCCGTGATCATCGGGATCCCGGTCGGCTTCATCGGCGCGGCCGAGTCCAAACAGGCCCTGGCCGAGCACCGCGCCGGCATCCCCTACCTCGTCGTACACGGCCGCCGCGGTGGCAGCGCGATGACCGCCGCCGTCCTGAACGCACTGGCGAGCGAACAAGAATAGGCGTCGGACAAGAGCCCGGAGCCGAACACCCGGAGCCGAACACCCGGAGCCGAGCACCCGGAGCGGTACGCCCAAAGCCGAGCGCCCCGAGCCCACCGACAAACCCGGCCGACCTGCGCCGCCGCAGCACACCCACCCACACACCCCCCAGGAGCACAGCGTGACCACCACCGGCCGCCTGTACGGCATCGGCCTCGGCCCGGGCGACCCCGAGCTGATCACCCTCAAGGCCCATCGCCTGATCACCTCGGCCGATGTGGTCGCCTACCCGGTCAAGAAGGGCGCGCGCGGCGTCGCGATCGCCATCGCCGAGCCCTACCTGAGCGACACTCAGCTCCGCCTCCCGCTCGAATACCCGGTGACCACCGAGAGCACCGACCACCCGGGCGGGTACGACGGCGCGCTCGCCGACTACTACGACTCGACCGCCGCCGAGATCGCCGCGCATCTGGACGCCGGTCGCGACGTCGCGGTGCTGTGCGAGGGCGACCCGTTCTTCTACGGCTCGTACATGTACTGGCACGAACGCCTCGCCGACCGCTACCCGGTCGAGGTCGTCCCCGGGGTGACCTCGGTCAGCGGCGCCGCCGCCGTGCTGGGTCGGCCCCTCGTGCAGCACGACGAGGTGCTCACGATCCTGCCCGGCACGCTCCCGCCCGATGTGCTCGCGGCGCGGCTGCGGACCACCGACTCGGCCGCGGTGATCAAGCTCGGCAAGCGGCATTTCCCAGCCGTTCGGGGTGCGTTCGAGCAGGCCGGGCTGGCCGATCGCACCTGGTACGTGGAGCGCGCGACCACCGATCGACAGCAGGTGCGTCCGCTCGCCGACGTGATCCCGGACGACGTCCCGTACTTCTCTCTCGTGATCACTCCATCCACGTCCCCCGGCGGCGAGTTCGCGACCAACCGCACCCCTCGTGTGCCCGAGCCGGCGTATGTGGTGCCCGAACCCACCGGCGAGCTCGGCTCGATCGACGTGGTCGGTCTCGGGCCGGCCGGTCCGGAATGGCTCACCCCCGACGCGCACGCCGCGCTCGCCGCCGCGGACCACGTGGTCGGCTACGGCCCGTACGTGGACCGCGTCCAGCCCCGTCCCGGCCAGAAGCGGCATCGCACCGACAACCGGGTCGAGGCCGAACGCGCGCGCCACGCCATCGGATTGGCCGAGGCGGGTGGCCGGGTCGCGGTGGTCTCCTCCGGCGACGCGGGCGTGTTCGCGATGGCGTCCGCCGTGCTGGAGGCCGCGCACGAGACGGCGACCGAGGTCCCGGTCCGGGTGGTCGCCGGGCTGTCCGCCATGCAGGCTGTGGCGTCTCGCGCAGGGGCGCCGCTGGGCCACGACTTCTGCGTGATCAGCCTGTCCGCGATCCTCAAGCCGTGGGACGTGATCCAGCGTCGGCTTACCGCCGCCGCCGAGGCGGACCTCGCGGTCGCGATCTACAACCCGGCCTCCAAGACCCGGCGCACCCAGGTCGCCGAGGCCCGCGACCTGTTCCTCAGGCACCGCGCCCCGAACACCCCGGTCGTGGTGGGCCGCGACGTCGGCGGGCCGACCGAGGCGGTGCACGTGGTCCGGCTGGCCGACCTGGATCCGGAGGTGGTCGACATGCGTACGCTGCTGATCATCGGCTCGTCGCAGACCCGCACCTACCGCCGGCCGGACGGCAGCACCGGCGTGTACACGCCGCGGCGCTACCCGGCCTGACGAGCCGGGGCACCCGTGTCGACGATCCTCCGTCGGGTCGGACCACCCCGCCCGGGGCCGCGGCCCGGCGCGGCCGACCCGCAGCCCGGTCGGGACGCCAGGATCGACTCGCGGCGGTCGTGTGTCACAGTGACTGGCGTGCGCGACTCACGTTCCGGCCGCCGCGGCCGACCCGCTCAGGACCCACCGCGCGGCGGCCGCCGCGTCGGTGACCTGCTCCGGCGCGCGCACCTCGGGGCGGCGAATCAGCACCACCGGCAGGCCCAGCTCGCGGGCGGCGGTGAGCTTGGCCGCCGTGAGGGCGCCGCCGCTGTCCTTGGTCACGATCGCGTCGATGCGCCGGTCGCGCAGCAGCACGATCTCGTCCTCGACCGTGAACGGCCCTCGGGACAACAGGACTTCACAGGCCCGCGGCAGTGCTCCGGTCGGCGGCTCGACGCTGCGCAGCAGGAACCACAGGTCGTCCAGGTGTGCGTACGGCGCGGTCTCCAGACGACCCGTGGTCAGGAACACCCGTCGGGCCAAGCCGGGCAGGACACGTGCGGCCTCGTCCGCGGAGTCGACCGGGTACCAGCGGTCACCCGGCACGGCGGTCCACCCCGGCCGTTGCAGGCGCAGCAGCGGAACGTCCGCCCGGGCACACGCGGCGACCGCGTTCGCCGAGATCCGGGCCGCGAACGGGTGGGTGGCGTCGACCACCGCCGCCACGGCCCGCGCCCGCAACCAGGCGACCAGGCCGGGCACGCCACCGAAGCCGCCCACGCGGGTCTCGCCGACCGGCAACACGGGTGCGCTGGTACGCCCGGCCAGCGACGACACGATCCGCAGCCCCGGTACGTCCACCAACCGCGCGGCAAGCACCCGAGCCTCGGCGGTACCTCCGAGCAGCAACACCACGCGGCCGCCGTCGCCATCCGGGCCGGGCGGGTCACTCGGGCGACCACCCTCGCCCGAAGCGACCCACCCGGGCGGGTCGCCCACACGCCCACCGTCGCCGGAAGCGACCCGGCCGGGCGCGTCGCCCTCGTGGATCGCACCCGGCGTACCGGACGCCTCCACCGCACCGATGGAGCCTCCCGAGGCCCGGTCGGGCGGCCAGATGCTCCTCGGCCCGCCGCCGGGCGCGTCGGTGCGTGCTTTCTTCGATCCGCTCACGACTGGCTCCTCGACCGATGACCCGCCCCGATCGGCTGCGCCGGGGCTGGACCACCGGAGCATGTGCAACCGCCGCGGCGACGGCCGCCTACCAGGCCCTGTTGACCGGCGAGTTTCCCGACCCGGTGACCGTATGGCTGCCCGGCGGCCAGGCACCCGCGTTCGCGCTCGCCGTCGAGGAACTCACGAAGGCGGAGTCCACGACCGACGACCCCGCACCCGGGGCCGCCATGGCCGGTGTGGTCAAGGACGCCGGCGACGACCCCGATGTCACCCACGGTGCGCTGATCCGGGCCACCGTACGGCACGCGGCGCCCGGCACCGGCGTGACCTTCCGTGCCGGCCCCGGCGTCGGCACGGTGACCCTGCCCGGCCTCCCGCTCGCGGTCGGCGAACCCGCCGTCAATCCCGTCCCACGCGAGCTGATCCGGGAAGCGGTGGCCCGAGTGGCCGCCGCGCACGGCGGTACCGGCGACGTCACGGTCGAGTTGTCCGTGGACGACGGCGCCCGGATCGCCGAACAGACCTGGAATCCGCGCCTGGGCATCCTCGGCGGCCTGTCCATCCTGGGCACCACGGGCATCGTCATCCCGTACTCGTGCTCGGCCTGGATCGACTCGATCCGCCGCGGCATCGACGTCGCGCTGGCCACCGGCGAGACGCACGTGCTCGGCGCGACCGGCACCACCTCGGAGCGGGTGGGCGCCCAGGTGTACGGCCTGTCCGGCACCGCGCTGTTGGACATGGGCGACTTCGCCGGCGCGCTGCTCAAGTACCTGCGCCGGCACCCGGTTCCGCGTCTGACCATCGCCGGCGGCTTCGCCAAGCTCTCCAAGCTCGCCGACGGCCATCTCGACCTGCACTCGGGCCGCTCGCAGGTGAACCTCGACGCACTCGCCGACCGGGCCACGGCGGTCGGCGGCAACGCCGAACTGGCGGCGCACATCCGCGCTGCGAACACCGCCCTGCACGCGCTCGAACTGGCCCGCGCGGCCGACGTCCCGCTCGGCGACGCCGTCGCGGAAGCCGCCCGGGACGCCGCCCGAGCCCTGCTGCGCGGCAGCCGACTCCCGATCACCGTCGACGTGATCGCGATCAACCGAACGGGCACCATCGTCGGGCGCGCCGCACCGAACAGGGCCTAGGCCACACCCGAGCCCCCGAATCGGCCTCGAACCAAGTCCCCGACCGGGCTTCGTACCGAGCAGCGACCCAGGCCCGGACCCCGACTCCGATCCGAACGGCGCCCGGTCAAGGCCCGCCCCGCTGCTCACCCGACCGGCCTCGGCTCGGTGCGATCGCGGATCTCGCTGTACAAGTGGCTGTCGCAGAAGCCCGGTTCACCCAGCACGCGGCCGACCATGATGATCGCCACCGCCTTGATCCCGTTGTCGCGTACCAGGGACACCAGGTCGGCCAGTTCGCCGCGCACGATCAATTCGTCCGGGCGGGACGCGCGCGCGACCACCGCAACCGGGCAGTCCGCGCCGTACAGCGGGGTCAACTCGGCGACCACCCGCTCGACCCGACCCACCGCCAGATGCAGCACCAGCAGCGCGCCGGACCGGCCCAGCGTGGCCAGGTCCTCGCCCGGCGGCATCGCCGTCGCGTTGCCGGCCACCCGGGTCAGGATCACCGTCTGGCCCACCGTGGGCAGCGTCAGCTCACGGCCCATCGCCGCAGCCGCGGCGGCGAACGCCGGTACGCCCGGGGTGATGTCCCACGGAATGCCCAGCGCGTCGAGCCGGCGCTGCTGTTCGGCCACCGCGCTGAAGAACGAGGTGTCCCCCGACTGGAGGCGGGCCACATCGTGCCCGGCCGCGTGTGCGGCGCGCAGTTCCTCGACGATCTGATCCAGGTTCAGCTCGGCGGTGTCCACGAGACGGGCTCCGGGCGGCGCCGCGTCGACCAGTTCGCGCGGCACGAGTGCGCCCGCGTACAGGCACACCGGCGATGCGGCGATGATCCGCAGCCCGCGCACCGTGATCAGGTCGGCCGCGCCGGGGCCGGCGCCGATGAAGTGGACGGTCATGGCTGCACTACTCCTCGCGGGAATCAGGCTGGGTAACAGACTCGAAGCGGGGCTTGACCGCCACCCACTGGGTGACCGGCATCGCCGGCCGCCACCCGGTGAACCGGCCCACGGGCGCGGACCGGGTGACCTGGACACGGGTCAACTCCCCGCCGAACGCGGCACGATGCCGCAACAACTCGGCCTCGGTCTCGGCGACGACGGCATTGGCCACCAACCGCCCGCCCGGGCGCAGCGCGGCCCAGCAACGCTCCACCACGCCGGGCACGGTCAGCCCGCCGCCGATGAAGATCGCGTCCGGGGCCGGGCCGAAGAGTACGTCCGGCGCTCGGCCGACCACGATCCGCAGGTCCGGCACGCCGAGTCTGATCGCGTTCGCCGCAGCCCGCTCGGCCCGTTCCGTGCGCGTCTCGAAGCCGACGGCCCGGCAGGTCGGGTGCGTCCGCATCCACTCGATCCCGATGCTGCCGCTGCCCGCGCCCACATCCCACAGCAGCTCGCCCCGACGCGGTCCGAGCGCGGCCAACGTCATCGCGCGGACCTCGCGCTTGGTCAACTGGCCGTCGTGCTCGTAGACATCGTCCGGCAGGCCCGCCAGCCGGCTCAGCCCCGGGCCCGCCTCGCACCGGACGGCCACCACGTTCAGGTCCGCGAACCGCCGCTCGGGGGCCGCCGCGAGCGCGTCGGCGCTGCCCCGCCACACCGACTCGGCCGGACCGCCCAGGTGCTCCAGTACGGTCACCGTGCTCGTCCCGAAGCCGCGTTCACACAACAGCACGGCCACGCGCCCCGGCGTCAGCCCATCCGCGCTCAGTACCAACGCCCTTGCATCCGTCGAAAGTTCGGCAGCCAAGGTATCCAGCGGTCGACCCACCGCGCTGACCACCGCGACGGCCTGCACCGCCCAACCCAGCCGCGCGCAGGCCAACGAGACCGACGAGGAAACCGGCATTACGGTGACCCGGTCGGCGCCCAACCTGCGCACCAGCGCGGCCCCGACGCCGTAGAACATCGGGTCCCCACTGGCCAGCACGCACACCTTCCGGGACACGGCCAGGTCCGCGACGAAGGCGACCGAGAACGGCGACGGCCACTGGACCCGCTCGGCCGCGCCACCCTCCACCATGGCCAAGTGCCGTGCGCCGCCGACCAACATGTCGGCGGCGCCCACCAACGCCCGTGCCGCCTCGGAGAGTCCGGCCCAGCCGTCGTCCCCGATCCCGACCACGAACACCGGGCCGGCACCCGAAAACGCCGACGCGGACACCGACTCCGATCCGGGAACCGACTCCGACACCGGGCCCAAGCCAGACCCGAGCCGGGGCCCGGACCCGGACCCGGGCCCGGAAGCCCGCTCAGTCATCCCCCGCGTCCTCGCCGCCTTCGAGATCACCCTCGACATCCAGGTACACCTCGCGCAGCCCGTCCAGCGTGGCCGCCTCCGGCTTCTCCCACATGCCCCGGTCGGCGGCTTCGAGCAGCCGTTCGGCGATTCCGCGCAGCGCCCATGGGTTGGACGTGCGCATGAACTCCCGGTTGGTCTCGTCCAGGACGTACTCGCTCGCGAGCTTCTCGTACATCCAGTCCGCGACCACGCCGGTGGTGGCGTCGTAGCCGAACAGGTAGTCCACCGTGGCGGCCAGTTCGAACGCGCCCTTGTAGCCGTGCTTGCGCATCGCCTCGATCCAGCGCGGGTTGACCACCCGGGCCCGGAAGACCCGTGCGGTCTCCTGCTGGAGCGTCCTGGTGCGGACCGCGTCCGGCATGGTCGAGTCGCCGATGTAGGCCGCCGGCGCGGTGCCGGTCAGCGCGCGTACGGCGGCAACCATGCCGCCGTGGTACTGGAAGTAGTCGTCCGAGTCGGCGATGTCGTGCTCGCGCGTGTCGGTGTTCTTGGCCGCGACCGCGATCCTGCGGTACGCGTCCTCCATGTCCTCGCGCGCGAACACCCCGTCCAGGCCCCGGCCGTAGGCGTAGCCGCCCCAGGTCGCGTACACCTCGGCCAGGTCCGCGTCGTCGCGCCACGTGCGCGCGTCGATCAGCGGCAGCAGCCCCGCGCCGTACGCTCCGGGCCGGGAACCGAACACGCGCGTGGTCGCCCGGCGCGCGTCGCCGTGTCGGGCGGTGTCCGCCCGCACGTGCGCCCGGACGTAGTTGTCCTCGTCCGGCTCGGCCAACTCCGCGACCAGCCGCACCGCGTCGTCGAGCAGCAGCACCACGTGCGGGAAGGCGTCCCGGAAGAAGCCGGAGATGCGCACTGTGACATCCACGCGCGGCCGGCCCAGCTCGGCGAGCGGAATCGCCTCGATCCCGGTCACCCGGCGCGACGCGTCGTCCCACAGCGGGCGCACGCCCAGCAGTGCCAGCACCTCGGCGATGTCGTCGCCGCTGGTGCGCATCGCGCTGGTGCCCCACACCGAAAGGCCCACCGAGCGCGGCCAGTCGCCGTCGTTGTCGGCGCGGTAGCGGGCCAACAGCGAATCGGCGAGTGCCTGTCCGGTCTCCCAGGCCAACCGACTCGGGATCGCCTTCGGGTCCACGGTGTAGAAGTTGCGGCCGGTCGGCAGCACGTTGACCAGCCCGCGCAGCGGCGAACCGCTGGGCCCGGCCGCGACGTAGCCGCCCTCCAGCGCGTGCAGCACCGCGCCGATCTCGTCGCCGGTGCGGTCCAGGCGCGGCACGATCTCGCTCGCGGCGAATGCCAACACGTCGGCGACCGCCGCCGATTCGGCGCCCAGCACCTCGTGCGTGACGGCCAAGGCCCGGGCCGGGTCCCACCCGCCCGCCTCCATCGCCGCGACCAGCCGATGCGCGCGGTCCTCGGCGTCGTCGGTCTCGGTGCGCGAGGCGCTGCCGCCCTCGACCAGGCCGAGTGATTCGCGAAGCCCGGGCAGCGCGGCGGCCTTGCCGCCCCACACCTGACGCGCCCGCAACATCGCGGTGACCAGGTTGATCCGGCCCTCGCCGATGGGCGCGCTGCCCAGGATGTGCAGGCCCTCGCGGATCTGCGCGTCCTTGACCTCGCACAACCACCCGTCCAGGTGCAGGATCAGGTCGTCGAACTCGGCCTCGTGCGGCCGGTCGGTGATGCCCAGGTCGTGGTCGAGCTTGGTGGCCTGGATCAGCGTCCAGATCTGCGCCTGGAGCGCGGGCCCCTTGGCCGGGTCGAGCGCCTGCACGTTGGCGTACTCGTCGAGCAGTTGCTCCAGCCGGGTCAGATCGCCGTACGTCTCGGCCCGCGCCATCGGCGGTACCAGGTGGTCCACGATGATCGCGTGCGCGCGCCGCTTGGCCTGCGCGCCCTCGCCCGGGTCGTTCACCAGGAACGGGTACACCAGCGGCAGGTCGCCCAACACCGCGTCCGGACCGCATTCCGCGGACAGGCCCAGGTTCTTGCCCGGCAGCCACTCCAACGTGCCGTGCTTGCCCAGGTGGACGAGCGCGTGCGCACCGAACCCGCCCGGTCCGGCGGGCGCGTCCAGCCACCAGTAGGCGGCCAGGTAGTGGTGACTCGGCGGCAGGTCCGGGTCGTGGTAGATGGCCACCGGGTTCTCGCCGAAACCGCGCGGCGGCTGGATGATCAGGATCACGTTGCCCGCGCGCAGCGCCGCGAGCACGATCTCGCCCTCGGGATCGCGCGAGTGGTCCACGTACAGCTCGCCGGGCGGCGGGCCCCAGTGCTCCTCGATGTTCGCGCGCAGCCCGAGCGGCAACTTGGCATAGCGCTCGCGGTACTCGGCCGCCGAGATCCGGACCGGGTTTCCTTCGAGTTGACCCTCCGTCAGCCACTCCGGGTCCTGGCCGCCCGCCGCGATCAGCGCGTGGATGAGCTTGTCGCCGTCCGGCGGTTCCAGCCCGGGCAGTGCGTCGGCTCCCTCCCGTGCGCCGACGTCGTAGCCGGCCGCGCGCATCGCGCGCAGCAGCGCGACCGCCGACGCCGGGGTGTCCAGGCCGACCGCGTTGCCGATCCTGGAGTGCTTGGTCGGGTACGCGGACAGCACCATGCCGACCTTGCGCTCACCGACCGGAATATGCCGAAGTCGGGCGTGCCGCACCGCGATCCCCGCCACGCGTGCGGCCCGCTCGGGGTCGGCGGCGTAGTGGGTGAGCCCGTCCGGGCCGGTCTCCTTGAACGAGAACGGGACGGTGATCAGCCGCCCGTCGAACTCGGGTACGGCGACCTGGGTGGCCGCGTCCAGCGGCGACAGACCCGCGTCGCCGGCCTCCCACTCGGCCCGGCTGGTGGTCAGGTTCAACGCCTGGAGGATGGTGATGTCCAGTCCGGCCAGCGCGCCGACATCCCACTGCTCGTCGTCGCCGCCGGCGGAGACCTCGGCGGGCTTGGCCCCGCCGGCGCCACCCGCCGCGAGCACGGTCACCAGCAGCGAGTCGAGTTCACCCAGCGCCGCGAACAACGACTCGTCCGCGCCGCGCAGCGACGCACACCAGATCGGTACGGGCCGCCCGCCCGCCTCCTCGATCGCCGCGCACAGGTCGGCCACGAACGCGGTGTTCCCGGCGAGGTGGTGGGCGCGGTAGTAGAGCACGCCCACGGCCGGGCCGTCGATCTCGCGTGCCGAGCGGTCCAACCGACCCCAGGAGGGCACCTCGACGGGCGGCTCGAAGCCGTGTCCGGTGAGCAACAGCGTGTCGGAGAGGAAGCGGTGGAGCTGGGTCAGGTTGGCCGGGCCGCCCTGGGCGAGATAGGCGTGCGCCTGTGCGCTCACCCCGGCGGGTACGGTCGCCAGTTCCATCAGCGCGGCGTCGGCGGCGAGTTCGCCGCTGAGTACGACGACCGGGCGCGGGCCGGCCAGCAGCGCGTCCAGGCCCGCCTCCCACGCGCGTCGCCCGCCGAGCAGGCGGACCACGACCAGGTCGGTGCCGTCCAGGAGCGCGGGCAGGTCGGCCACGTCGACGCGGGCCGGGTTGGCCAGGCGCCAGTCGCCCTCGCTCGCCTTGGCGCTGAGCAGGTCGGTGTCGGATGTCGACAGGAGCAGGATCACCGGGTGCCTCCGCCGATGCCGGCGTGGCGAACCACGGAGTGGATGTCGCGGTCGAACGCGCCGCGGCGGCGCGCGGGAATGCCGCTGGAGTGGGTGCCGCAGTCGAAACTGCGTACGCAAGAACGCCGGCAGGACGAAATCGTCACCTGGAGCGCCTCTCCGGGGTCCTCGCCCCATCGGACTCGGGGTGAGACGCGCAGTTCCTGACTCCCGGTCACGTCGTAGCCGTCGTATGACGTCGTACGGCGGAGCCGGTCACAGTGGCGGGACCGTCCCGGGATCACACCGGGTTCCTGCCACGCCCTCCCCGCGCCGGTAGGGCCGGCGCGGGGCCAGCATCGCTCAGTGGCCCGCCTTGACGCAACATGCCCGGATCGGCGTCGGCGCCGGTGGTGACACATGTCACCGCCGAATCCGGCCCGCGTTCGGTCCGGCGCCCGGGCGCCGTCGGTCAGCAGCTCTTGCGCACCCGGTCCACGAATGCGCCGAACTCGGCGGCGACCTCGTCGGCGGTCCATTCCAGCGCGGGATCGGCGACGGTGATCTCGGTGTACGACAGACCCGGCGGGCCCGGCGCGGTCCACCTGCCGGCCAGCCACACCCCGTGCTCGACGGCGTACTCGCGGCCGACTCGGGTAAGCAGTTCGGCCGGGTACGGCAGCCACATCTGGAACTGCTGGGTGTGCGGGACGGCCGGGTGGACGATCGCCCCGGGCACCCGGGCCAGGCCGGCGGCCACGGTCGCAGCGTGCGCGACATAGGTGCTCAGCCGAGGCAGCGTCTCGTCCAGGGCGGCGAGCGCCTCCAGCGCCATCGGCCAGGTCTGGAACGGGCGTCCGCCGTAGCGGTGCCGCCACGCGTGCGCCTCCTCGATCAATTCGGCGGTGCCCGCGAGGGCCGCACCGGCGCTCGCCCCCAGGCCCTTGTAGTAGGAGACGTACACCGAGTCGAACAGGTCTACGATCTCGTCGAGTTCGCGCCCGAGGTACGTGGTGCTCTCCCACAACCGCGCGCCGTCCAGGTGCAGCGCGGCGTCACGGTCCCGTGCGGCCTGCACGGTCGCGATCAGCTCGTCCCACGAGGGCAGTACGAACCCGTGATCGCGCAGCGGGAGTTCGTAGAAGAGCGTGCCGAATCCCTCCCCGGCGGTGCGGATGTCCTCGGCGGTGATCTGATCGGGACCCTGGGTGAGTGGCAGCGGCCGAAGTCCGGACAGGATCGACACCGCGTCGCGTTCGTAGGTCAACGGATGGGCCCTCGGGTGTATGCCGACCACGTTCGAACCGGTTGCCCCGGCATGGCAGCGCAGCGCGACCTGCTGGGCCATCGTGCCGGTGGGGAACAGCAGCGCCGCCTCGGTGCCGAGCAGCTCGGCCGTACGGGTCTCCAGGCGGGCGACCGCGCCGCCGTCGCCGTACGTGTCGGGCCATTCGTCCGGGTCGACCCCGTCTCGCGCGTACGCGGACAGCCGGGCCAGTCGTTCGGTGACCGTGGTGGGTCGTACCCCGGACAGGATCCGGTCGCATGCGCGCATCGCGCGCAGCAGGCCGACCTTCTCGTCGTTTCCGATGTATCCCATGCACGCATCATCCACCGCGGGCGGGCGAGCCGGCGGGCCGCTACAAACGCAGGCACGGCCCGCACCGGTTCGGTGCGGGCCGTGCCTGTCAATGATGTGTGCCGTCAGACGGTGATGTTCTCCGCCTGCGGGCCCTTCTGGCCCTGAACAGCGTCGTAGGAGACCTTCTGGCCCTCGACAAGCTCACGGTAGCCCTGCGACTGGATCGCCGAGTAGTGCGCGAAAACATCCGGGCCGCCGTCGTCCGCCTGGATGAAGCCGAAGCCCTTTTCCGCGTTGAACCACTTCACGGTTCCAGTAGCCATACAAGTCTCCTTCGTGGTGCCAAATGGAAATGTGCACATGCACAAGTCCAAGTCGCAACAGCAATCCTTTTTCACATGAACCCGGTTCGACATAAACAAAAAGCGCCCGACGGTCACGACCGTAAGGCGCTCACAAAATTCATGGGAACCACTACTGCAACTGCGTCGAGGCTAGCACGGAAAAGTCGCCGACCTCGGAACCCGGGAAATATTTCTCTCCGCGCCGCCCGCGCGGCTCCCGTCACCCGCCCGTGATCCCGCCCGCTTGCCCGGGCGGGCGGGCCGATCGCTCACCGCGGCTCGATGCCCAGTTCGGCCAGGATCGCCGCCGTATGCTCGCCGACCGCCGGGATCGGGCCCATCGCCGCCTCGCGATCGGTCACCGTGACCGGCGGCAGCAGCGCACGCAGCGGACCGACGGGCGAGTCGATCAGCCGCACCCGGTCCCGGGCGACGTGTTGCGGGTGCTCGGCGAACTCGGCGATGGTGCGCATCCGGGCGTTGGCGATGCCGACCTCGTCCAGGCTCGCCACGATCTCGGCGGCCGTGCGGTCCGCGAAGACCGCCTCGATCAGCTCGGTGAGCCGCTCGTTGCCGGCCACCCGCAGCGAATTGCTGCGAAACCTCGGGTCCTCGACCAGGTCCGGCCGGCCCAGCACCCGCTCGCACAGCGCGGCCCACTCGCGGTCGTTCTGCACGCCGACGAACACCTGACCGTCGTCGCCGGCGCGATAGGGGCCGTACGGCGCGATCGCCGCGTGTCGGGCCCCGGTGCGCGGCGGCGCTGTGCCGCCGTAGGTCGCGAAGTAGTACGGGAAGCCCATCCACTCGCCGAGCGCATCCAGCATGGACACCTCGAACGCGCTGCCCTCGCCGGTGACTCGGCGCTCGTACAGGGCGGTCAGCATGCCGGTGAAGGCGTACATCGCGGCGGCGATGTCGGCGATCGGGATGCCCGCCTTGGCGGGCGCGTCCGGCGTGCCGGTGACCGACAACAACCCGGCCTCGCACTGCACGAGCAGGTCGTACGCCTTCTTGTCGCGGTAGGGACCGGAAGTCCCATAACCCGATATTCCACAGACGATCAGCCGCGGAAATCTGGCTCGCAAATCCGCCGCGCCCAGCCCCAGTCGATCCGCCGCGCCGGGCGCCAGATTCTGCACGAACACGTCCGCGCGCGCGAGCAACCGGTCCAGGATTTCCGCCGCCCGCTCGTCCTTGAGGTCGAGCGCGAGGCTTTCCTTGCCCCGATTGACCCAGACGAAATGACTCGACAATCCCTCGACGGTTTCGTCGTACGCACGGGCGAAATCACCCGCGCCGGGCCGCTCGATCTTGATCACGCGTGCGCCGAGATCGGCCAGTTGCCGGGTCGCGTACGGCGCCGCGATGGCCTGTTCCAGGGAGACGACGGTGACGCCCGCGAGAGGTAGGAGCACGCGTCCATCTTGACAGAGCGTCAGGAGGGGGACGGGGCATCGGGGCGGATCCCGAGGCGGGCGGGCGGACAGCCGTGCGGGCCGCCGGGTGGCCGGGTGCCGGGGTGCCGGATCGCCCAGTCGCCGGATCGCCCAGTCGCCGGGCCACCAGGTCGCGGGGTCGCCGGGCCGCGGGGTTGCCGTGGCATCGGCTCCGATGCGGACGAGCCATCGCCCCCCCGGGGGGGCGGTTGACGGTGGTCCGGTCCACCCTTCGGCGCGCGCCGAAGCGTCGCGGGCCGATGATGGCGGCATGGACCCGATCGCACGTGCCACCGACCCGGATTCGGTCCCGCGACTCGCGGCCCTCGCCGCGCTCCTCGCCGACGAGACACGCGCGGCGGTGTGCCTGGCCCTGCTGGATCGGCGCGCCTGGACCGGCGGCGAGCTGGCCCGGCACTGCGCGGTCGCGCCGTCCACGATCAGCGAGCACCTGACCAGGCTGGTCGAGGGCGGCCTGCTGGTCCAGGAGCGGCAGGGCCGGCACCGCTACGTCCGGCTGGCCGACGCGGGGGTGGCCCGGATGGTCGAGGACCTGGCCGCCTACGCGACGCCGGCAACCCCTCGGCCGGCGAACTCGCTGCGCGCACACTCGGCCGGCGCGGCCCTGGCCCGGGGGCGCACCTGCTACGACCACCTGGCCGGCCGGCTCGGCGTGGCGATCACCGACGCGCTCACCGCCCGCGACCTGCTGCGCCAGGACGCCGGCTTCGCGCTCACCGACACCGGCGTCGACTGGCTCACCGACCTGGGCGCCGACCTGACCACCTCGCGCAAACGCCCGTTGGCCCGCCCGTGCCTGGACTGGACGGAGCGCCGCCACCACCTGGCAGGCACGGCCGGCGCCGAACTGTGCCGCCTGTTCCGGGCCCGCGGCTGGACCGAGCCGGTCGGCACGGGTCGCCTTCGAGGAGGTATTCGTGGTCGGCTTCGAGGGCGTCGAGGACCTCGGCGAGGGTGCCGGGGACCTGGGGGACGGCCTGGTGCTCGTCGGGG